>JBILQY010000026.1:0-14890 GCA_044372955.1 Crocinitomicaceae bacterium
TCAGCAATGTGGTAACCAGAAATTGAAACTGAATAAAAGTTTCTTACACCGTTATTAATGAAGTATTGTTGCACGTCACCCATCAAACGCAACGCAAATTCTGTTGAGAAAATACAAGTGTTTTGTGCTTGGTCTTCTTTTAAAATATCCGCTTGAACTGTCCCGCGAACTTGTTTTAAGGTGTCTGCTTTGATTTGTGCGTAAACGTCAGCTGGTAAAACTTGATCACCCGTAACTCCTAAAAGCATCAATCCTAAACCGTCATTTCCTTCAGGTAATTCACCTTGATAACTTGGACGTTTCGTTCCTTTTTGCTTGTAAATCGCAGCGATTTTAGCTTCTACTTCCACTTCTAAACCATTCGCTTTGATGTATTTCTCACAATTTTGGTCAATAGCTGCATTCATAAAGAAACCTAACAACATCGGCGCTGGACCATTGATTGTCATTGAAACCGAAGTCGCTGGATGACTTAAATCGAAACCAGAATATAATTTTTTAGCATCGTCTAAACAGCAAATAGAAACACCCGAATTTCCAATTTTTCCATAAATATCGGGACGAATCGCAGGATCATTTCCGTATAGAGTCACCGAGTCAAAAGCCGTTGAAAGACGTTTTGCTGGCATTCCCAAACTCACGTAATGAAAACGTTTGTTCGTTCTTTCTGGGCCACCTTCTCCAGCAAACATACGTGTTGGATCTTCGCCTTCTCGTTTAAATGGAAACAAACCAGATGTATAAGGGAATTCACCTGGATAATTTTCTTGCAATACCCAACGTAAAATATCGCCCCAACTTGAATATTTCGGTGAAGCAACCTTAGGTATTTGTGAATGAGAAAGTGACTCAGTATGCGTTTGAATACTCAACACTTTATCGCGTACTTTGAACTGATATTCAGGGTTTTTGAACGATTGTTTTTTCTCGTCCCAATTTTGTAAAATCGCCCAATTTTTCGGGTCAAAATTCAATTTTTCATTTTCAAACGCTTCTTGCAATCCTTTTACCAATCGGTCTTTATCTTCGATGGTAGAATTACTTATCGTTTGAATTGAAGTTTGTAAGCCGTGTAATTTCTCAGCAACCATCACTTGTTGATTCACCCATTTATCGTACGAACGGTTATTCTCAGAAATCTCTGATAAATAACGGGTTCTATCAGGTGGAATCACAAATATTTTCTCCGACATTTCGCGTGTAATTTGGAACGTAGAATTCAAAGGCGAACCTGTTTTTTCTACAACTTTGTCCATAATTACTTTGTACAACGAATTCATTCCTGGGTCGTTGAATTGTGAAGCGATTGTACCATAAACTGGCATGTCATCCACATTACTTTCCCATAAATTGTGATTGCGTTGGTATTGTTTACGAACATCGCGCAAAGCGTCTAAAGCGCCACGTTTGTCGAATTTATTCAAAGCGATAACGTCGGCAAAATCCAACATATCGATTTTTTCTAATTGCGTTGCAGCACCGTACTCTGGCGTCATCACGTACAATGAAACGTCCGAGTGGTCTAAGATTTCAGTATCCGATTGACCAATTCCAGAAGTTTCCAAAATGATTAAATCGTAATCGGCTGCTTTCAAAATACTAATCGCTTCAGCAACGTGTTTTGACAAAGCTAAATTCGATTGACGTGTTGCCAATGAACGCATATAAACGCGATCACTTTTAATGGAATTCATTCGGATTCTGTCTCCCAATAACGCTCCCCCCGTTTTTCTTTTAGAAGGATCGACAGAAACGACAGCGATTTGTTTATCCGTAAAATCAATCAAAAAGCGACGCACTAATTCGTCCACTAAAGACGATTTTCCAGAACCTCCAGTTCCTGTAATACCAAGCACTGGAATTGATTTTGACTCAGCGATTGCTCTTACTTTATTAAGCATTTCTGTGTTTTCTTGGGCAAAATTCTCTGCTGCTGAAATCACACGAGCAATAGCCGGAACATTTTTAGATCCAATTAAATCCGGTTCGTTGGTGATATTTGTTCCAACTGGGAAATCACATTTCTGAATCAAATCATTGATCATTCCTTGTAAACCAAGCGAACGTCCATCGTCAGGGTGGTAAATGCGTGTGATACCATAACCGTGTAATTCTTCAATTTCAGACGGAAGAATCGTACCTCCTCCTCCACCGAAAATTTTAATATGTGGCGCTCCTTTTTCTTTCAGTAAATCATACATGTATTTGAAATACTCGATATGACCACCTTGGTAGGAAGTCATTGCTATTGCTTGCGCATCTTCTTGAATAGCACAATCCACTACTTCTTCCACCGAACGGTCGTGACCTAAGTGAATCACTTCACAACCAGTCGCTTGAATGATACGACGCATGATATTAATTGCTGCATCGTGACCATCAAAAAGCGAGGCTGCTGTTACAATTCTGATTTTATTTACTGGTTTGTAAGGCGCAACTTGTTCCATATTTTGTATTCTTTTTTTAAGAGCGCTAAAATTAAGAAAAAAGCAGGAAAAAGTATTCGAAAGCAGGAATGATTCAATGGTTTAACTAAAAACTTTTTATTTAGATTGTTAAAAGGAAATTTACTTTCCGTCACCATCCAATAGATTCCCGAGTCCACCTAGAATACTACCTTCTTCTTTGCGTTGCGTGGTTCCGTATTGTAAAATTCTGGAAGCAAGGCGAGAAATTGGTAATGTTTGCAACCAAACTTCTCCTGGACCTCTTAAAGTTGCGAAGAAAACTCCTTCACCACCAAAAAGTGTGTTTTTGATTCCTCCAACAAATTGGATATCGTAATCAACTTCCTGTGTATAAGCCACAATACAACCCGTATCCACACGTAAAACTTCACCAGGTTTAAGAACACGTTTCATAATGTGACCTCCAGCGTGACAAAACGCCATTCCATCACCTTCTAATTTTTGCATAATGAAACCTTCACCACCAAAAAGTCCAGTTCCAAGCTTGCGCTGAAATTCGATTCCAACAGCAACGCCTTTTGCAGCACATAAAAATGAATCTTTTTGACAAATCAATTTTCCACCATACTGAAGTAAGTCGATTGCAATGATTTTTCCAGGATAAGGAGATGCAAATGCAACGCGCGCTTTGCCAATTCCAGTATGAGTAAACGCCGTCATGAATAAACTTTCACCAGTGAGTAATCGTTTTCCAGCGCTCCAAATTTTACTCATAAATCCTTGTTGCTGCTGTGAACCGTCGCCAAAAATGGTTTCCATTTGGATACCTTCATCCATATACATAAACGCACCAGCTTCAGCAATTGCCGTTTCATTTGGATCTAATTCAATTTCTACCATTTGCATTTCTTCACCATGGATGAAATAGTCTATTTCGTGATTTGTTCTCATGTTTTGTTTTTTTATCAAAATTATTTGAATTAAAGAAATGATGGCTGTTTTTTACTAAAATTTAATTTTAATTGTTAAAAAATGCCTCACAACTTTGCTTACATAAATTAAATGTTATTTTTATGAAACAATTAGCCACTTGGAAGAATTTAAAAACACTAAAAGAGAGCTCGATAAAGAGTTAGAACAATTCATAAAGTTGTTGAATAAAATCTTGCCGCAATACCACCTACTTTTAAAAAGAGCTGATTTATCCAAAGAGGAACTCAAAGAATTGGGGGATATTGAACATTATCTTATTGGAGTGAATGCTAAAATCATGGAAATCAAAGGGAAACTCGAACAAGATTTATTTGGACAATCCTTGCATGTTTATTATTCCTTGAAAGAAAATGCCAAAAAAGGTGACCCAAGCTCGAAATTGAAACTAGAAAAAATGCGAGCAGCGTTTGTTGAAGCGCTAGAATCAGGTGATGTGATGAACTATAACTAATTCTAATTGCGAATGGCGAACCATTAATTGCTAATTACATAATTGCGAATGGCGAACGGGAGCAGAATGACGCTTAAGAATGGCGAATAGAGTTATCCTTCGCCGCGGCGGATTGCGAACCATTAATTGCGAATTAAATAGTTCCTTACATTTTCACAATTAAACATTCACAATTAAACATTCACAATTAAACATTCACAATTAAACATTCACAATTAAACATTCACAATTAAACATTCACAATTAAACATTCACAATTAAGCAATCACAATTAAGCATTCACAATTTAGGCATTAAAATTTCCAAAAGATTTTACCTTTGTTTTATGTTGAAATCACAAAAAACTAAATTCGCTATTATTGGTGGCGGAAGCTGGGCTACGGCAATCGTAAAATTGGTATGTAATAATGAGAATCAAGTTGGCTGGTGGATGCGAAACGAAGAATCCGTTCAACACATTGAGCAATTTAAACATAATCCCAAGTATTTACAATCGGTAGAATTTGACTTGTCGAAATTAAGTATTAGTACAGATTTGACTGAAATTATCGCTAATACAGAAATTGTAATTATCGCCACACCTGCTGCATTTTTAACCAAAACATTTGCTGATTTACCTTCAGGTTTATTAAAAGATAAAATAGTTTTTTCAGCCGTAAAAGGTATCATTCCAGAAACCAATTTGATACCTGCAGAATTTATTCATCAATCATTTCAAGTTCCGTTTAGTAATATTGGAATTATTTGTGGACCATGCCATGCTGAAGAAGTAGCGATGGAACGATTGTCTTACCTAACTATTGGTTGTAGTACTTCAGAATTTGCAACAGAAATAGCAAACGCTTTAGCCTGTCGTTATATAAAAACAACTATTTCAGATGATTTAATCGGTGCTGAAATTTCAGCCGTTCTTAAAAATGTCTATGCCTTAGCAGCTGGAATTTGCGCAGGTTTAGGGTATGGTGATAATTTTCAAGCGGTACTGATTTCCAATGCTATACAAGAAATTGAACGTTTTATTGAAGTTGTTAGTCCAATTCACAGAGACACGAAATCAAGTGCTTATTTGGGTGATTTATTGGTGACTGCTTATTCTAATTTTTCACGCAACCGAACTTTTGGCTTTATGATTGGAAAAGGTTATTCTGTTAAATCGGCACAATTGGAAATGAATATGATTGCGGAAGGTTATTTTGCCACGAAGTGTTTGATGGAAATGAACAAAAAGTATCAGGTAGAAATGCCCATTTTAACGGCGGTTTATAACATTTTATACGAGCGAATTTCTCCCATTATGGAAATAAGAATTTTGTCGGATAAACTTTCGTAACAAGGTTATTTTTGCGTTTTATCGACCCCCAAAAATAGAACTTCCGACACGAACTATGGTACTCCCCTGCTCTATTGCAAGTTGATAATCTCCACTCATGCCCATCGATATTTCCTTAAAAGTAGCCGATTCTTTAAAAAATTCTGTTTTCAATTGCTGAAAAATAGTTTTTAAATGGGCAAATTCAGACTTAACAACAGCTTGATTATCTGTAAAAGAAGCCATTCCCATCACACCAACAACTTGAATGTTTTTGAAATTTTTAAAAGACTCTGAATTCAAAAGTTCGGTCGCTTCTTGGTAATCCAAGCCAAATTTTGTTTCTTCTTTAGCGATAAAAAACTGTAAAAGAACATCAATTACTCGCTGATTTTTCTCTGCCTGCTTATTAATTTCAGCCAATAATTTCAAGCTATCAACAGAATGTATTAAGTGAACAAATGGAGCAATGTATTTTACTTTATTCGTTTGCAAGTGTCCGATTAAATGCCAATTAATGTCTTTTGGCATTACTTCCCATTTCTCAGTCATCTCTTGGACTTTATTCTCTCCGAAATGGCGTTGACCTGCTTCATAAGCTTCTAATAAATCACTTACTGGCTTCGTTTTAGAAACGGCTACTAAATAAACGTTTGTAGGTATCGTTTTTTGAATTTCTGCTAATTTTTTGGAAATCATTCGTTTATTGAATAAATGGTTAAACCACTTCGCAATTTAGGTTCTACCCAAGTTGATTTCGGTGGCATATTCATTCCATGGTCGGCAACTTTTTTAACTTGTTCTATAGTTGCAGGAAAAAGTACAAATCCTACTTGAAATTTACCCGATTCAAGTTTTTGTTCCATTGCTTTTAATGGTTCATTTCCTGGGACAAATTCAATTTGGTCACTTGATTTTAAATCTTCTATTCCTAAGATTGGTGTGAGAATTAATTCTGTCAATAAATCACAATCTAAGGATTTAACAGGATGTTCCTCTTCAATTAAAAAATCAAAAGGGATAAACTGAAACCAACGATTTTTAAGACAAATATGTATTTGATGGTTCTCTACTGGATGACAAGCTCCTGATAATTGGGTAAGTGTTCCTTGTGCTTTTAAAGCATGTAAAAAACTCTCTTCTTCGTATCCATTTAGCGTTTTAACCAAACGATTAAATTCCAAAATCTTCAATTTATTTTCTTCCACAAAAAACGAGAGGAAATAATTGGCACTGTTATTAATAGTTGAATTTCTTTTCTGACGTTCATCAAATAATCTTACAGAAGAAGCAGAACGATGGTGACCATCCGCAATATAGGTTGCTTGAATGGATTCAAAGGCATTCTTTAAAATTAGGCTATTACTTTCAGATAAGACCCAAAGTTCATGTTTTATACAATCGGTTGTAGTAAATTCATATTCAGGACGAACTTCTGTAAGATCAACTAACAATTGTTCTAACTGCTCATTTCCTTGATAAGAAAGTAAAACAGGCTCTGCATTGAAACCAACGACATCTAAGTAGTTGGTAAACATTGCTTCACGAGAGGTTAGTGTCGCTTCGTGCTTTTTAATTTTATCAGATTTATACTCTTCAACACTTGCACCTGCAATTATACCTGTAAATGCATGACCATTTTTCGTTTGTCGGTAAATATAAATCCGAGCTGTTTCCTCTTGTATTAAAATTCCTTTTTCAACGAACTCATCGTACCGTTTTTTTACTTGAAGAAAGCGTTCAGTTGAATTTGGTTTCGTTTTGACATCGTTTCCAAACTCGGGATTTATAATGTGTAAAAACGTAAAGGGATTATCTTCTAGTTTAGCTTTAAGAACGTTCTTTTTGTAGGAATAATAAGGTCTAGTTGCAACCAAATGCACTTTATCTCTAACTGGACGAACTGCTTTAAAAGGTGCGATTTCAGCCATAGAACTAAAATTTATAACTCATTCCAAAACTTGGAAGAATTGGAAACTGATAAATTTCTTCACCTGTAACTCGGTTTACGTAAAAGATATTGTTTCTTCCGTAAACGTTTGTAATACTAGCTATCAACTCCATAGAAGTTTTATTCTTGAATTTAAACTGCTTTTTGAAGGTAATATCCAAACGGTGGTAAGCTGGTAATCGTTGGCTATTAAATGAACCCAACAATGTTGAAGTCGATGAAGGATTATTTGTTACGTAATCAGTTGTCACACCTCCTTGGAATGATTCTCCTTGATAGAAACCTGCATTTGGTGTAAAAGGTAAACCTGAACCTAAATTCCATCTTATATTTAATTCATAGTCTTTTTTGTTTCCAAATAGATAAGAACCTACTAAATTGATGTTGTGTCTTCTGTCAAAAACTGGGAAATATTCTTGAAATCCGTCCCAACGCGTATTTTTACCAAGTGAATAAACTCCCCACAAAAACAAACGATCTTTACTGTATTTCACCAAGAAATCAACTCCATACGATTGTCCTGATTCGAGAATAAAATCTTTTTTGAAAACATCATCAATTTGCTCAAACTGTGCAACATCTTCGTACAATTTATTTTGGTTAATGTTACTTAACTGTGAGAAATATTTGTAATAGCCTTCAATATTAACTGATACATTTTTTCCTAAATCATATTCAAATCCAAGAATCGCATGCCAAGCATATTGCAATCCGTTTTTAGTATCTTTCATTTGTTGAAATTCATTGATGAATTGCTCTTGCACATTTGTTGGCGCGGAAAGTAAACCATTAAATAAATTCACGACATCTTTATCTGAAGAAGCGGATGTGAAGTTTTGTGAGAAACGTCCTCCAGAGAATTTGAACCTTAAGTTTTCGTTAGCATTGTATTTCAAACCTAGTCGCGGCTCAGGAGAAACTGTATTTAAAGAAGCATAAACTTGAACACGCAATCCCGCTTGGATAACCCAACGATTGGTTACTTTTCGGTAATTAAAATACGTTCCAATTTCTGTAGTAAAGTTGTTTGCCTCAATTTTTCGTTTCGCTTCATTGTAGGTCACAAACTGCGTATTGAATCCACTCAAATTGAAACCATAATTCATTTCACTTTCGTTTTTCAAAAAGACGCTAAAGTCAAACCCAAGGTCAAATCCGCCAATTTTTGAAAAGCGCGGCTCTAAAGCTGTTTCTGCGAAAGTTGTTTGGAAATTACTTCCGTTTACATGTCCACGAATGAAAATTGGTGAACCACTAGGAACCATTAAAAAGTTAATTCCACCACCAGAAGCGTCCCAGTTTAAATCCGCAACAGAATAGTTTACGCTATCTTGATTGTGAAATGCGAATGCACTAAACTTTGAACCTCCATCCGCTGTAAATGTAACTTTTCCATACAAATCGGTAAAATTAAATGGAAGTCCATTTCCGTCATTGATGCGTGGATAAAGTGATTTTGAGGTGTAATCCAATAAACTGTGTTTAGCTGAGAAAATATAAGAACCTGCTCTTGGCGAACCGTCTTGACTTTTTTTACCTATTGGTCCTTCTAACACTAATTTTGCTAAGAACGGTGAAGCCGATACTTTGCCTCCAAACTCTTGTCTGTTTCCGTCTCTGTATGTAATATCCATAACAGAAGAAATTCTACCACCATATTTAGATTCAAAACCACCAGTGTAGATGTCAACATTTTTCACTAGTTCTGTTTCAAAAATAGAGAAGAATCCGATTGAGTGAAAAGGATTGTAAATGGTCATCCCATCTAATAAAACTTTATTCTGAATTGGCGTTCCCCCTCTTACATACAATTGGCCACCTTGATCACCTGTTGTTACTACACCAGGTGTCACACTAAACGCACCAACAATATCATTTTCAGCACCATAACTTGGAATACGTTCGATACTTGCTTTATCTAGTTTAAGTTTAGAAATCTCAACTTCAGTTCTTTTCGTTTTGTTTTCAGCTGAAACCTTTACTTCATCTAATTCTTTAACAATATCTTTTTTAATAAGCTCAAATTTTATGTCGTAAATCTTTTTTCCTTCTTTGATTTCTACTTTTTGTATAGCAATTTCGTATTTAAAGTTTTCGACTTTTAGTAAGAAGTTTCCTTTTTCCATTTTAGGAATGGAGAAAAAACCATTCAAATCGGTAACTGCACCAGCCACAATAGAACTATCTAATTTGAGAACTTTAATTTTCTCAAAACTCATTGGTTCACCGTTTGATTTGTCGTAAATGAAACCTCTGATTGTATTATCTTGAGAAAAACTTATAAAACTGAGTACCAAAAAAGATACAACTGATAAAAATCGAATCATAAAATGCTGTTAAAAGTCCCGAAATTAAGGAAATGAAATTAGATGAAGGATAATTAAACGAACCGAATTTAATCTTTAACAATTCGATGTGTTTGTTTTCCTTGAAAACTTGTAATATTTAAAAAGTAATTTCCTTTAGAAAACCCTGATAAATCAAGTGAAACATTACTGTCAAAAGATTCAAAATTCATAATTATTCGTCCACTTAAATCGAGTAGTGAGTAATTTGCCATACGACCACTTGTATTTTTTACAGTCAATAAGGAAGTAACAGGATTTGGAAAAAGTTGAAAAGCAACTATATTTTCATCTATTCCAACTCCTCCATTACCGTAATTAAAAGGTGCACTGGTTGTACAACCATAAGCATAGGTCACCTCAACAGTATAATTTCCATCTTGTGTTGCAGTATAAGTTTGACTATTCGAGTTATTGATAGGTGAATTATTAAAGAACCATTGGTAACTTACTGCTGTAGTTGATGCTGATAAAACTGCGCCATTTGCAGAAATAGAAACAGGTGCAACGCTTGGGCAAGTTGTAATACCATTGATTCCTGAGGTAGCACTCAAAGCGGTTTGAAAAGAAGTATAAGCTGTACAATTTTCATTAAGAATAAAATCCAACCATGGGTCTAAGATTGTATAAGCTAATTGTTGCTGTTGCGCTCTATCGATTGAAATATCAGGCGAAGAAGTACTTTCACCAAAGTCGCAGTTGAAATTTGTTCCAGCATAATAACAATGTCCACCACCGATAATATTTACAAAGTTCTTACAAGTACTAGCTAAGCCATTATAAATAGGTGTATGATGCTCTGCTGCTGGAGTAACACCATCTGCTGTTCCTGAAAAAATTAAAGCAGGAACTGTAATATTTGGTGCTGCTAAAGTTGCTTCTGGATCTGTTTCTGCTGGTGCTAACCCAACAATTCCAACGATATTTGAATTGTTTGCTGAAGCTAACATCGTTGCTCCTCCGCCCATTGAGTGTCCCATTATCAAAGCTCTTTGTGCAACTTTTCCATTAAAAATAGAACTTGCGTTGCTATTCAAAGCCAACATTTTTTCAGAAACTTGACGTAAATCTGTTCCAAAATCTCCATGACTTGGCCCAGGTAACAGTCCACTTTCTGTTCGTGGAAAAGCCAAAATGTATCCTTTTGCAGCATAACGTTGCCAAATATTCGTGTAAGCATCCCATGACATTGCAAAACCATGACCAAAAGTAATTACTGGAAATTGCCCTGAAACTAGAGCAACATTGTCACCAGCTGTTGTTGCAGGGTAATAAATCTCTGTTTGGATTTGTCTTCCTGGACCTCCACCAGAACCGAATCCACCTGTTCTCGCGGGATCATTAAAAGTAATTGTTGTGTGACCGACTTGGTATTGTGCAAATACCCCGAATCCAAAACTACATACAAGAAATAGAAATAAAGACTTCATAAAATTATTTTTTTGAGTTTTTAAAGTTAATAGTTTTCTTCGATTAATAAACGTTTAACTCATCGCCCAATTACTTCGATCCAAACTTCGATATTGAATGGCTTCTGCAACGTGTTGAGCTTTAATCCATTCCGAAGATTCTAAATCGGCTATTGTTCTTGCAACTTTCAGAATTCGATCGTAAGCGCGTGCAGATAATCCCATTTTTTCCATCGCATTTTTTAAAATCTTTTGACTTGATTCATCGACTTTACAATGAATATCAAACTCGTTTTTAGACATTTGCGCGTTGCAATGAATTCCTTCGTGTAATTGATAGCGACTTTTTTGAAGGTTCCTTGCTTTTTCCACCCTTGCTCTAATTTCTTTACTTCCCTCTGCTGGAACATCATTTGATAATTCATCAAAAGAAACCGGTGTAACTTCTACATGAATGTCTATACGATCTAATAATGGTCCTGAGATTTTGTTTAAGTATTTCTGTACTACACCTGGACCGCAAACGCATTCTTTTTCAGGATGATTATAATAGCCACACGGACACGGATTCATCGCCGCAACCAACATGAAACCTGCAGGATAATCAATTGAGAATTTTGCACGAGAAATATTTACTACTCGATCTTCTAAAGGTTGACGCATTACTTCTAATACTTGCCGTTTGTATTCTGGAAGTTCATCTAGAAATAAAACGCCATTATGTGCCAATGAAATCTCACCTGGTAAAGGATAACTTCCGCCTCCAATTAAACCGATGTCTGAAATCGTATGATGCGGTTTTCGAAAAGGTCGTTGCGTTATCAATCCAACTTGCCCTTTCACTTTTCCTGCTACGCTGTGAATTTTGGTTGTTTCTAATGCTTCGTCCATACTCATGGGTGGAAGAATAGTTGAAAGACGTTTTGCAAGCATTGATTTTCCAGCGCCGGGAGGACCAATTAAAATCACGTTATGTCCACCAGCAGCAGCAATTTCAAACGCACGTTTAATGTTCATTTGTCCTTTTACATCACGGAAATCAACGTCACAATTATCAATTAAATACTCAAACTTCTTTAAAACATCAATCTCTGTTTTTTGCAAGGAATTTTCCTCTTGATTGAAAAACGCAATCACTTCTGTTAATTTTTCAGCTCCATAAACTTCTAAATCATTCACAACAGCAGCTTCTTGTGCATTTGCTTTTGGAACAATAATCCCCTTGAAACCTTCTTGTTTCGCTTGCAAAGCTATTGGTAAAATTCCTTTCGTAGCTTGAATGGATCCGTCCAATGATAATTCTCCAATTAATAAATATTGGTCCAACAAATCAATTTGCACTTGGTCACTGACCGCCAAAATTCCAATGGCGATAGGCAAATCAAAAACGGAACCTTCTTTGCGAATATCGGCTGGCGCCATGTTAACTGTTATTTCCTTTCCAGGAAATTTCAAATCATTGTTCTTAAAAGCAGCTTTGATTCGTTGTTGACTTTCTTTAACAGCGCTATCCGGTAAACCGACTAAATAAAAATTAACGCCAATCCCTAAATTGACTTCGACTGTAATTGTCGTTGCATTGATGCCAAACACAGTGCTGGAGTAGGTTTTAACTAACATTTTTGTATAGAATTTTATTGTTTCTAACCATTAAGTTAGTCAAATAGTTGATTTCGTACAAGTTTTTGGTTAAATTTTTGAATTATTATTGATTAATTTTTAATCACGACAAAATTGGCTGTTTTCTTATAATTGAAATTTGCTTTTTTAGAAACATTAAGTGCATAACAACTATATATTTAAGCAATCACTCCTGCAGCAACCGTATTATTGGTGTTTTCATTAATTAAAATAAATGCTCCCGTTTTGCGGTTTTTCGCATAAGAATCAAAACTTACCAATTCAGCTGTTTTTATATTCACTTTACAAAATTCGTTCAAGTGAATTTCGGTTGTTTCTTCCGTTGCTTCTAAGGTATGAATATCGATTTTTCCTTCAATGGATTTAATGGCAGCCTTCGCTCGGAAACTGTTTTGTTGCAACACTAATTTTTGTCCCTTTTGAAAAGGTTTATTGTCCATCCAGCAAATAGTTGCTTCCAATTCATTTGACACTTCAGGTAGTTCATTTTCTAACACAAAAGTACTCCCACGGCTTATATCTAAATCATCCGATAAATGCAAAATAATTGGTTCACCTGCATGTGCCACTTCCACCTCAGCTTCAAATTTTTCAATTTTTTCAATTGTCGTCAACGCATCTATTGGGAATACTCGCACTTTGTTGCCCTTTTGAATTTTACCGCTCAACAACGCGCCTGCGTATCCTCTATAATCATGTAATTCTTGAGTTTGCGGTCGAATCACATATTGCACTTGGAAACGCGTTTCATTATTTGCTTCCTCTTGTGGAATTTCAACATTTTCTAAAAAATCGAATAAAGTTTCATCCTCATACCAAGAGAAATTATCGGATTTATTAACTACATTTTCACCTGTTAGTGCACTTACTGGAATAAAAGAAATTTTCTTTAAGCCGAGTTGTTTCGCAAACGTCAAATAATCTTGTTTAATCGATTCAAAAACTGCTTGATCGTAGTTTTTCAAGTCCATTTTATTGACGCAAATCAACACATGAGGAATTCCTAAAATGCTTGAAATGATACTGTGACGTTTCGTTTGATCTGTGATTCCGTTTCTTGCATCAATTAGAATGATAGCCAAATCGGTATTCGACGCACCAGTGAACATATTTCGTGTGTACTGTGCATGTCCAGGTGTGTCCGCTATGATGTATTTGCGTTTATCTGTTACGAAATATTTGTATGCAACATCAATGGTGATTCCTTGTTCACGTTCAGCACGCAAACCGTCAGTTAACAAAGCCAAATCAATGTCGGCATTTTCAGCTTTCGCTTTACTTTGTTTTGTCAAAGTGTCTATGATATCCGTTGAAATCGAATTGCTATCAAATAATAAACGTCCAATCAATGTGCTTTTGCCATCGTCAACGTTTCCTGCTGTAAAAAATCTTAGTAGTTCCATTTTTTGAATTGAAAATGTAAAATTGAAAATGTAAAATTGAAAATGAAAAGATCATTTTACATTCTTAATTCTAAATTATTAAAAGTATCCCCCTTTTTTTCGGTCTTCCATAGCTGCTTCACTGAGTGTGTCGTCCATTCGTGTTGCTCCGCGCTCGGAAATTCGTGTTTCTTTAATTTCTTTAATAATATCGTCAACAGTGTAAGCTGTAGATTCTACCGCTGCTGTACAAGTCATGTCTCCAACTGTTCTGTAACGAACGTTTCTTTTCACCACCAAATCTTCTGGTTCAATTGTCACAAATTCATTGGTGTTCATCAGCTGACCTTGTGGAGTTAAAATACATTCACGTTCATGTGTGAAATAAATCGAAGGCAAATCAATTTTTTCGCGTTTGATGTAATTCCAAACATCTAATTCTGTCCAATTTGAAATAGGGAAAACGCGTACATTCTCACCTTTGTCAATTTTTCCGTTGTAGATTGCCCACAGTTCAGGGCGTTGTTTTTTAGGATCCCATTGACCAAATTCGTCTCGAACAGAAAAAATACGTTCTTTCGCTCTAGCTTTTTCTTCATCCCGACGAGCGCCACCAATGCAAGCATCGAACTCAAATTCTTCGATTGTATCTAATAAAGTATAGGTTTGCAAGCCATTTCTACTTGGAAATTTTCCTTTTCCATCCACTAATTTTCGCTCACGAATTGTATCTTCCACTTTTCGAACGATTAGTTTCTCTCCTATTTTTTCTGCCAAGGCATCCCGATAATCAAGCGCCTCTTGGAAATTGTGCCCTGTATCAATGTGTACAAGTGGGAAAGGAAACTTTCCTGGGCGAAATGCTTTTAAAGCAAGATGAATCAAACAAATACTGTCTTTTCCACCACTAAAAAGTAAAGCAGGTCGTTCAAATTGACCGGCAACTTCGCGCATGATGTATATTGCTTCTGCTTCTAATTGATCTAGGTAATCTTTCATTT
>JBILQY010000401.1:0-2917 GCA_044372955.1 Crocinitomicaceae bacterium
GTTAAGTTTGAAAAAACCTCTTTTGTCTTCTCACTTAATTTACGTTGTAACTCTGTGATTTTGTCACTCATATCGATTTCAGTCGTTTCTCCGATTTCAATCGTTTGCGTGATTTGGTCTTCTAACGCTTTTAAAGGTTCTTCAAAATCTAAATAAGTTGCCATATTTTCTATTATTGGGACTGCAAATTTATTAAAATTGGTGGGTTCTTGTAAATTTGCAGTATGATATTATTCCCACCTGCAAAAATTAATCTTGGTTTAAGTATTGTTGAAAAAAGAAAAGATGGTTATCACGAGTTAGAAACGTGTATGCTTCCAATTCCTTTTTATGATATTCTTGAAATTTTGCCTGCTAATGAATTTTCATTCCTTCATACTGGTTTAAAGATTCCAGGTGCTTCAGGCGATAATTTATGTGGAAAAGCATTTCAATTAATGAAAGAGCAATACGCTGTTCCGAATGTGATGATGCACTTGCGTAAACAAATCCCAATGGGTGCTGGGTTAGGTGGAGGTTCCTCAGATGCAGCTTATGTTTTAAGTGGATTAAATGAATTATTTCAACTTCAACTTTCGGATGAAATTCTAGAAAATTTGGCAGCCGAACTTGGGAGCGATTGTCCCTTTTTTATTAAAAACGAAGCGCAAATGGCTAGAGGAAGAGGGGAAAGGTTAACACCAATGAACCTTACATTGAAAGGTTATTACTTAGTATTATTAAATCCTGGAATTCACGTTGGAACGAAAGAGGCTTATGCTGGAGTTACTCCTCGTTTCAAAGAAAAATCCTTAGAAGTTTTACTTGAAAATCCAATTTCAGTTTGGCAAGGTTTAATTGTTAATGACTTTGAAGCTTCTATTTTTGAGAATCACCCTAAGATTGCTGAATTAAAAAATGAATTATTAAAAAATGGCGCTATTTACGCTTCTATGTCTGGAAGTGGATCCTCTGTTTTCGGATTATTCAAGCAAGAAATTGAATTAATTTCCTGTTCTGAGGACTTTAAAAATAGTCTTGTGTTCAATGGTTTTATTTAAAAGTGATTGAAAATCAGTTGTATATAAATAATTTTTAATCTTACCACTTAGTAAGTTACTACTTAGTAAGTTACTGTTCAGTAAGTTTTTGTACATTTGTTGAAAATTGTACAATGAGTAAGTCTCCTTTTTTGTTTGGAACCACCGTCAGCGTTGATAGTTTTACGAATCGTGAAGAGGAAGTTGAGAAACTAATTAAAAACCTCACACAAGGAATAAATACGATGTTGATTTCACCTCGACGCTGGGGGAAATCGTCGCTTGTGGAAAAGGTTATTTACAAACTAAACGCTGAAAAAAGTCAGTTTAGAACGGTAAGTATTGATTTGTTTTCTGTTTCAAGCGAGGAAGAGTTTTTAGAATTGTTTGCCAAAGAAGTCATCAAAGCATCATCTTCCGTATTGCAAGATTGGGTAAATGCAGGCAAAGAATTTTTTCAGCAATTGATTCCAAAATTATCACTTGGACTTGATCCCCTGACAGATTTTAGTTTAAGTTTTGATTGGAATGAACTCAAAAAACACCGAACTGAAATTCTAAACTTACCAGAAAAAATCGCTGAAGCTAAAGGAATTGAATTCATTATTTGTTTAGATGAATTTCAGAATTTATCTAGTTTTCAGGAATACGAACAACTTGAAAAAGCGATGCGTGCAACCTGGCAACGTCAAAAAAAAGTGACTTATTGTTTGTACGGAAGCAAGCGTCATATGATGACTGATATTTTCAATAATCCGTCAAAACCGTTTTACCGTTTCGGAGCTATTTTAATGCTTCAAAAAATCAAACGCGAAAAATGGATTTCTTTTATCGTAGACAGTTTCGCACAAACCAATAAAACCATCAGTTCGGAAGTTGCAACTTGGATTCCAACGTTGATGAAAGATCATTCTTGGTACGTGCAGCAATTGGCGCATTACACGTGGCAATCGACCGATAAAGTTGCTGGAATTGAGGAAATAAACAGTGCATTGCAAGAATTGATTCACGCAAATTCACCTTTATACCAACGTGAAATTGAAACGTTGAGCACTACACAAGTCAATTTATTGAAGGCCATTTCAAGTCAAGAACCAAAACTGAGTAGTAAGGATACAATTCAAAAATTTCACCTTGGAACATCAGCGAGTGTTACCAAAAATAAAGGAATTCTTATCAACGCTGATGTTATCACAGATGAAAATGGAAGACTCGAATTCTTAGATCCTGCTTTTGAATTGTGGTTTCAAAAATTGTTTTTTAGAAAGAGTTTTGAGTTGCGGTAAGATTCTTTGATAATCATTGCTTCGATTATTAAAATCATCTTTGATTACTTCTTGTACAAGTTTTTTCTCACTTCACTTGTTGTAATACAAATGTCATATCCTTTTTTCTCTAATCCTTTTTTTAATTGAATGTCTAAAGTCCAAATTTTATAATGTTTGTATCTATTTAATGCTACAAAAAATACGTCATCAAAGTCTATATCAATTACAATTTCATAGGCCTCAAGGTAGAATTTTTTAGGAATACTCTTAGTTTCAATAATCTTTATTCGATTTTTGAAAAAAATAATCTCACTTTTTAATTGTTTGGAATTTAACGGAGATAATTCTTCAATCTTTGAAAAATGGTTATTTACCTCCTCAAAAAGATAGCTAGGCGCGAAAAATTGTAAATTACTTTTAGATTTTAGGATTTTATTAATTGCCCCGTTTGGAGAAATCAAAGCACTGAATAAAATATTACTATCTGTAATTACAATCATGCACCGATTAAATCTTTGAACATTCTTTTAGTAATATTTTTATTTACTTCTTTTGATAGTTCTAAAATAGCTTTATTTAATTCTTTTTTAGAATATGTCTTGGTCTTACTTTCTGAAATATTCTTGTTTT
>JBILQY010000027.1:0-14838 GCA_044372955.1 Crocinitomicaceae bacterium
AAAATTTGGCGCACAAAACCTTCGAGTTGATTGAGTGAAATTTCGCTTGGGTTTTTCTCCCAAGATTGTACAGCGGCATCGATTACTTCTTTCGGTGAAATCATTTTTGTGTTCATGGAAAATGACAAACGCGAATGATAAATCGACCATTGATTTTGTTGCATTGCATCTTGAAAGGTTCCAAAAAAAGGCAAACAATGCTCCACAAAAAAATCCAAAAGTTCCAAAGATTGGGAACGATTTATGGGCCACAAAAACTGTTTTGAATTGACATTTCCAATCGTTTTTACGTTCGCTTTTTGAAGCTCGATTTCAATTTCTGAAGTGTCATTTGAGAATAAAAGCGGTAAACTAACCACGTGATTCGCTGGAATTTTTTTGCGATTGTCTGCATCGAAGTTCCATTTTCCACCCACAGGATTCGCACCTTCCATCAAAATGGAATGATTTTTTCGCATTTGACGGTAGAAACTTTCCATCAAATAAGTTTTCTTTCCTTCGAAGAATTTACTTAAAAAATGGCGTTCACTTAAAAAATGTTCACTCGAAACACATTCAAAAGGAATGGAAATCGTAGCACAAAAGTTTTTTAAATGTTCATCTACTCGAAACTCATCGGGTTCTTGAAATTCGAATTTAGTGTAGTTTCCTTCGGTTAAAAGTGCTTTTAAATTGCCTTCAAACGTTTGCTGATTTTGTGAATCATTGAGGTGAAAATAAATAACCTGGTGCTCTTTTGATTTAAGTTCTTTAGAAAATTCGCGCATCGCCGAAAAAAACCCTATGACTTTTTGAATGTGATGTATTACATAATCTGTTTCAGTTGCAACTTCCATGAGGACGTAATCAACCGAATCATCAACTTTTTGAAACCAAGAATGCTGTAAATTGAGTTGGTCGCCAAGTATTAAGCGTAATGTTTTTGTGTTTCCCATTAGTTGATTTCCCCTTTATTTTTTCGACAACGATCGCTACAGAATTTCACGTTTTCCCAATCTTTTTCCCATTTTTTACGCCATGAAAACGGACGTTGACAAACAAGACAAATTTTGGAAGGAAGGTGTTGTTTTTTGATGCCTTTCATTAAAATAAAGACAAGTTGATAGCGGAAATGTTTTGGATTAAATTAGAAAAGAAGTTAATTCCAACTTTGAATTGCGAAGAATTCTCAAGGAGAATTTTCAAGTTAAACCATGTTATTAAAAGATTGAAATTATTCTAAAAGTAATCACTAAATAACTCCAACAAATTAACTTTTAAGTCTAGGAACATAAAAGAACTAGCTTCGGCAAATCCTTCGGCACAATTAAAAACAACAACCGACTCTAATTAACCGACTCTAATTTTTAATGGTCCAAATTAAAAATCTCTAAACTTTTTGAATCTGGTCTCTCAATTCAATATTGCTGAACATCATTTTACTGCTAATAAATAGAATTTTTCATTATTGTCTTTTTTCATGGTACAATTTGAATTAATTTTTTCTGCATTAAGATGTCTGTTTGTGCATCTTCGCCGAGCATGAAAATATGTTTGTCAAATTCCTCGAAACCAAATTTCTGGTAAAATCGAATCGCACGTTTGTTTTCTTCCCAAACACCTAACCACACATTTTCATTGCCTTTTTCTTCCGCAATTTGAAAGGCGTATTCCAACAACAATTGACCAATATTTTTTCCGTGAAATTCTTTTAGTACATAAATTCGCTCGATTTCAAGAGAATTTGCCGTTTTTTGCTCTGTTTGCGCCGGTTCACAATTTATTTTCAAATAACCTATTACTTCATTCTTTAAAGACGCTAGGTAAAATTCCGAATTTGGATTATTCAATTCTTCACTTAAACGCTCCAAGGAAAGATCATTTTCCAAATAGCGCGACATATTTTCTTCGGTATTAACAGCTGCAAACGTATCGTAAAATGTCAACCTTGAAATTGCTTGAAGCGCTTCGACTTCATTGAGAGTGATTTTTTGGATGGAGATAGTGTTCATTAAAAAATGAAATAATTAGAAAGTACAATATCTAACTTAAACTTTTATTTTAGGCTTAGATTTTTTTAGGCTAATTACTAGCTGTATTGCATTTATGATAGTTTGAAATATTACTAAAAATAGAAAATAAAAAAGATAAGCTAATGCACTAGATGGGTCACCGTAAGACAACTTTGAAATGAAATAAGAAGAATAGATTAATTGAATTAAAACATTAATAATCAAAATGATTTTAGATTTTGATTTCGAATAAAGCAAATACAAAAAAATCCAATTAATTATTAAACAAATAATAACAAGTCCAAAGTCTTCACTCATAAATAAAAATTTAAACTATTATTATTTAAGTCTATCCATAAATCGCATCAAAGCCCAACTTGATTTTTTCAATCGCAAATTCTAAATCACTCACTTGATGTGCTTCAGAAATGAAACCAACTTCGTAACCGCTTGGGCCAAAGTAAACGCCTTCGTTCAATAAGAAATGATGCAATTCATTGAATTTACTCATGTCTGGATTGATCTGACTTGCTGCTTGAATTTTTTTGTGACCGTTGAATGAAAACCAGAAAATAGAACCAATTGAAACGATTTCAACTGGATAATTATGTGCGTTTGCGTGCTCGTTCAATTGCGAAACCATAAACTTTGTTTTCGCTTCTTGCTTCGCATAAAAATCTTCTTGTGCACAAACCTCTAATTGCGCTAAACCAGCAGCCATTGCCACTGGATTTCCAGACAATGTTCCTGCTTGATAAACCGGACCATCAGGCGAAACAAAAGCCATTATTTCTTTCTTCGCTCCATAAGCACCAACAGGCAAACCGCCACCAATGATTTTACCATAAGTTACGATATCCGGTTGAATGCCATACAATTCTGCTGCTCCACCAAAAGAAACACGGAAGCCTGAAATTACTTCGTCGAAAATTAATAGCACTTTAAACTCGGTACACAACTCACGTAATTGGTTCAAGAAAACGCCATCTTGCAACAATAAGCCGTTATTCGCTGGCACAGGCTCGATGATGATACAAGCGATATCGTGATGGTAATTTTCCAAACACGTGCGCAATGCTTCCAAGTCGTTCAATGGTAGTACCAAAGTTTCGTTTGCTAAAACTTCTGGAACACCAGCACTTGAAGAAGTTCCAAAAGTTACCAATCCACTGCCTGCATTTACCAATAAAGCATCTACGTGACCGTGGTAACAACCGTCAAATTTCACAATCTTCGTTTTTCCTGTAAAACCTCTTGCCAAACGAATTGCAGACATTACAGCTTCCGTTCCTGAACTCACAAAACGCATTTTATCTATGAATGGGATTCGGTCTAAAATGAATTTTGCAAGGTCGTTTTCTTTGCGTGTCGGAGCGCCAAAACTTGCCCCATTTTGTAAGGTTGAAACGATAGAATTGTAAACGTGCGGATGATTGTGTCCTAAAATAAGTGGTCCCCAACTGCAACAAAAATCAATGAATTCGTTGTCGTCTTCGTCCCAGATACGAGCACCATCTCCTTTTTTAATAAATAATGGTGTTCCGCCAACCGATTTAAAGGCTCTAACGGGTGAATTAACTCCTCCTGGAAAGAATTTTTTAGAGGCTGTAAATAAGGATTCTGAAACTGCTCTTTTGATTGGGCTTGTAGTCGTCATTTCTTGCATATATTTGTAGAATAGTACAAAAGTAACAATTAAAACCCGCTTATGTTGTTTGAAAACACCCTTGAATTTGCGCAAAAATTAGATGCTCAAGATCCTTTGAAAGATTTTCGTTCAAAATTTAATTTACCAACTTTTCACGAAAAAACTGTTCGCTACTTTACTGGAAATTCCTTGGGTTTACAGCCGAAAAAAGCGGTGGAATACGTGAACGAAGAGTTACAAAACTGGGCGAAATTTGGGGTGGAAGGACACTTTTTAGCGGAACGACCTTGGTTTGCTTACCACGAAAATTTAACGCAACTTACTGCTAATGTGGTAGGTGCTTTACCAATCGAAGTGGTGGTGACACATTCATTGACAACGAACTTGCATTTATTGATGGTTTCGTTTTACCAACCAAAAGGAAAAAGAACGAAAATTTTATGCGAAGCAAAAGCGTTTCCAAGTGATCAATATGCCTTGGAATCGCAAGTAAAATTTCACGGTTTGTCCAACGATCATTTAGTTGAAATTGCACCACGAGAAGGAGAAAATCTAATTCGTTTGGAAGATATTTTAGCGAAAATTGAAGAATTAGGCGACGAATTAGCATTGGTGATGATTGGTGGTGTGAATTATTACACCGGTCAATTGTTTGATATGAAGGCGATTACAGAAGCTGGTCACAAAGTTGGAGCTTATGTTGGCTTTGATTTGGCGCACGCTGCAGGAAACATCAATTTGAAATTACACGATTGGGGCGTTGATTTCGCGGCTTGGTGTGGTTACAAATACTTGAATTCATCTCCGGGTGGCGTTTCTGGAATGTTTGTTCACGAACGTCATGCTAACAATAAAAATCTACCGCGATTCGCTGGTTGGTGGGGTTACAACAAAGAAAAACGTTTCCAAATGGAACCAGGATTTGAGCCAATGCCGGGCGCTGAAGGTTGGCAATTGAGCAATGCACCAGTGTTAGGAATGGCTGTTCAATTGGCGTCTTTGGAAATTTTTGAAGAAGCTGGTATGGACAGAATTGGTGCAAAAAGAGATTTAATGACTGCTTTCACAGAGTTTGTCATCGAAGATATTTCAGAGAAAAACAAGGAGAAATGTACGTTTGAATTGATTACTCCAAAAGACAAAACGCAACGTGGCGCGCAACTTTCTATTCAAGCAAAAGGACAAGGAAAAGCATTGTTCAACGCACTTTCAGATTTAGGTGTTGTTGCAGATTGGCGCGAACCAAATGTGATCCGAATTGCCCCTGCCCCACTTTATAATTCCTATGAAGATTGTTACTGGTTTGGACAATTGTTAGAGCAAGCGATACAATAGAATGCTTGATTTTTAGTGTTTGATTTTTAATTAGGTTTTGGGTGTTCTTTTTTCGGTAAATAAAAATCATTTCCTATTGCTTCTTCTATTTATTTTTTGGAAATTTGAGAAACTAAAGGTTTAACGTTTTTTAATCGCTTCAGTAAGTTTCACAGTACTAATTCTAATCTGGTGGATTTGGCATTGGAAAACAGAATCTCAAACTAAAATTACTTAATTCAAGTTTATGAAAAAATCAATTGTTTTATTATCACTTTTATCCCTTTTTTCGTGTAGAAATGGCGAAAGTAATTTGGGTTCCTCTGCAGGTGGCGCGGTCAATGAAGATATGAATAAGGAGTCACAAACAGAAAACAATGACCCACCAGATGATTACACAGAAGGTGTTTTTCCAAATCCGGATGAGGAAGCATTTCCTTTGGAATTTGAATTAAAAACCTATTACATTGAACCAACTGGCGGATACCACGACACCGATGAATTGCCAAAAATTAAGCAAAAAGACGAATGGCTTGGCTTCTATAAAAACGATGCTGGTGAAATGGAATTCAAGCCTGTTAAAATGACCTTTAAACGCGTTTTTGATGATATGGTGGATTCCGACAAAAAAAGGCCAACAGGAATTGAGCCCGTTCCTTCAGATCCTATCAATTGCGAGTTTGTGTTGAATCCAATTGGTGGAATGAAACCAAAGAAATTAGTTTCTTTAGTTCCTGAGGCAGAAAGTTTTCTTCCTGGTGAACAAAAAACAATCAAATCCAATGATGTCGTTTACCGAATTTACGCAACTGGCGAAAAAGTAATGGAGAACGACCAAGAAGGTATCAGAAACTATCAACTTTTTGTAGAGTCAAAGGATAAAAACGGAGTGAAGAAAACGCAATTATTGATGCAAGTTCCAACCTTTGGCGAATATGGGCCACCATCGATTCGTATTGTTCTAGCTTCCTATTTAGATGACGATTCAATCCCCGATTTTATTCTAAGCACTGAATCAGGAACCTACGTTTATCTTTCAAAATTTGCTTCTGAAAGTGAAATCGTTAGAGTTGTTGGATCGGATGTTTTACCAAGTGGATGTTAGAATTTTTTTTAACTTTTTTCTTCGAATGAATTTTTGGTATAGTTATACTTAAATTTAATTTTATAATTTTGGTATAATAATCCCTAAATTTCACACGGGTGACTTTTAACAAAACAATTTTAAGAAATAGAATAGCAGACGACAATACTTGGTGGGTCGATGGAAGTATTCCCTATTACAAAGAATTTAGCAAAAGAAGGTATTTTTATGGGTTCTATGATTTAGTCATACAAGATTTTCCACACAGAGCTGTTGTGCTCATGGGACCAAGAAGGATTGGGAAAACAGTAATCATGTTTCAAGCAATACAAGATTTAATTAATAACGGAGTCAATCCAAAAAACATCTTTTATTTTAGTCTCGACACGCCAATCTACACCAATATTCCACTAGAAGAATTGATTTCGGATGGTTTGAAAATCAATAATATAAACATTGAAAACAGCTATTTCTTTTTTGATGAAATTCAGTATTTAAAAGATTGGGAGATTCATTTAAAATCACTTGTAGATAAAAATAGAAAATCAAAATTCATCGCAAGTGGAAGCGCTGCAGCAGCACTAAGAATGAAAAGTATTGAAAGTGGAGCTGGAAGATTTACTGATTATTTTTTACCTCCATTAACTTTTGCAGAGTATATTGATTTGAATGGTTTTGACAAATTACTTACAGAAACGGAAATTGATTTCAATGGTCCAAGAATTTTTTATCAAACTGAAAAAATAGAAGAATTCAACAAGCATTTTATTGATTATATCAACTTTGGAGGTTTTCCAGAAATAGCTTTAAATGCTGATAAGGTAAAAAATCCAGAGCGTTTGATACAAAAAGACATTACTGATAAAGTAATTATGAAAGATTTGCCTGGATTGTTTGGAATTGAAAATACGCTTGAGTTGCAACAATTTTTTAATGTATTATCTTACAGAACTGGGGAAATATTGGATTATCAAACTGTTTCAAAAGAAACCAAAACAGATAACAAAACCATTAAAAAATACATTAAGTACCTTGAAGCAGCCTTTTTAATTAAAGTTTTGCACCGTGTGGATAGTACTGCTAAAAGGTTTAAAAATATCACTCAATTTAAAGTATACCTTACAAATCCAAGTTTATACACTGGTTTGTTTGGTCGTGTAAATGCGGATGATGAGCGTTTTCCTCACTTAGTGGAAACTGCAGTTTATGCACAATATCTTCATCGTGAACACGAGTTTCTGCGCTATGCAAATTGGAAAGATGGAAAAGATGAAGGTGAAGTAGATTTAATTCAAGTTAGTAATAATTTTCAAAAAGTACATTGGGCTGTTGAAGTGAAGTGGTCTGATAATCCAAAAGTTGGAAAACTAAAACTATTTATGCATAGAAACAACCTGAATAAAGCTATTGTTACAAGTAAAACTAAATTTGTTAATCATCCTGATTTACTAATCGTTCCAAACAGTATTTATGCGTACATAGTTAGTAAAAATGCATTATTAAAACTAGATGAAGACATTGTAAATTAAAGAGTTATGAATAAAGAAACTCAATTTTTTGAAACAAATAAAAAATCGTGGGATGGGCGAGTTGACACGCACATTGCTTCCGATTTTTACAACAATGCCGCTTTTATTGCTGGTGAAAACTCGCTGAAAGAAATCGAACTTTCTTTATTAGGTGACATTAAAGGATTAAAGATTCTTCATTTGCAATGCCACTTCGGTCAAGATTCTATTTCATTGAGTAGAATGGGCGCTGAGGTAACAGGTGTTGATTTTTCACAAAGGGCAATTGAAACAGCAAAAGATTTAGCACTAAAAACGGGACAATACACGCGATTTATTTGCTCCAATGTTTATGATTTATCAGAAGTCTTAAACGAAAAATTTGACTTAGTTTTTACTTCTTACGGAACTATCGGTTGGCTTCCAGATTTGAATCGTTGGGCAAAAGTGGTCGCTCAGTTTTTAAAACCGAAAGGAAAATTTGTCTTTGTTGAATTTCATCCTGTTGTTTGGATGTTTGATGATGATTTTTCAAAAGTGGCTTACAACTACTTTAATGCTGGACCAATTATGGAAAATGAAACTGGAACTTATGCAGATAAAAATGCAGAAATCCGAAGTGAATACGTTATGTGGAATCACGATTTTGGAGAAGTTATGGGCAGTCTATTAGCTGAAAATTTAGCTTTAAATAAGTTTCAAGAATACGATTATTCACCCTATAATTGCTTTAGTCACACAATTGAAGTTGGACCAAGTCGTTACAGAATTGAACATTTGAAGAATTTCATTCCGATGGTCTATTCGTTGGTGATGGATAAAAAGGATTGAAAAATTCAATAAATACTCCTCTTAACAAGGTAAACTTATTGAAGAGCTTTTAATTCGTATTAGTTTACTTTAGAACAACTAAAGGAGAACCAAGGAATCAAGGAGACTTGCTTTCAATAAATTTGAGCATAAAAAAGTCCTCAGATGAACAATCAAATGAGGACTTATACTATAAAAACTAAGTTTACAATCTTTAAAATTCAGCGTTTTGTGGCGTTCTTGGGAAAGGAATCACATCTCGTATGTTTGACATTCCAGTAACAAACATTACCATGCGTTCGAAGCCTAAGCCAAAACCTGCGTGTGGAACTGTTCCGAATTTACGCGTGTCCATGTACCACCACAATTCTTCAGCAGGAATGTTGAACTCTTCACATTTTTTCAAGAGTTGGTCGTAGCGTTCTTCACGTTGCGAACCTCCAACAATTTCTCCAATTCCTGGGAATAGAACGTCCATTGCTGCAACTGTTTTTCCATCTTCGTTCAAACGCATGTAAAACGCTTTGATTTTCGCTGGATAATCCGTTAAGATTACGGGACAATTGAATTCTTTTTCTACTAAATAACGTTCGTGCTCACTTTGTAAGTCGATGCCCCATTCAACTGGATATTTGAATTTTTTCTTTTTGTAATGGTTGGAATTCATCAATACTTCAATCGCTTCCGTGTAAGTCAAACGTTTGAATGGATTGTTAATGACAAACTGTAAACGCTCGATTAAAGACAATTCATTGCGCTCATTTTGAGGTTTTTGCGCTTGCTCTTGTTTGTCGCGATCGTCTAAGAATTTTAAGTCTTCAGCGCAATTTTCAAGGATGTATGAACAAATATATTTCAAGAAATCTTCTGTCAAGTCCATGTTGTCTTTCAAGTCATTGAAGGCAACTTCTGGTTCAATCATCCAAAACTCCGCCAAGTGACGAGAAGTATTAGAGTTTTCAGCACGGAAAGTTGGCCCAAACGTATAAACTTGTCCTAAAGCCAAAGCTGCTAACTCTGCTTCCAACTGTCCAGAAACGGTTAAGTTCACTGATTTTCCGAAGAAATCTTCTTTGTAATTGATGGAACCGTCTTCGTTTAACGGTGGATTTTTAGGATCTAAAGTCGAAACATGGAACATTTCACCTGCTCCTTCAGCATCTGAACCAGTTATAATTGGCGTGTGCAAATAGAAGAAACCACGGTCGTTAAAGAATTTATGAATAGCATACGCAACTGAATGACGAATTCTGAAAACGGCACCAAACGTATTTGTTCTGAAACGTAAATGTGCCTGTTCACGCAAAAAATCTAAACTGTGACGTTTTGGTTGCATCACCGTTTTTTGAACATCATCTGGATGAGCATCACCTAAAATGTCAATTGTATTTACCTGTAATTCAACGGCTTGTCCTGAACCTTGTGATTCAACTAAAGTTCCTGTTAACGAAACAGAGGATGCGGTAGTAATGCGTTTTAGCAATGCTTCGTCGAATTTTTCAAAATCAACAACAGCTTGAATTGTTCCCATGCACGAACCGTCGTTGACTTGTATAAAACGATTGGAACGAAAAGCACGTACCCAACCTTTTACTGTAATTTCTGTATTGATTAATGATTGACCTTCTTGGCCTAAAATTTCTTTAATTCTCCATCTTTTCATTCTACAAAAATAATGGATTTAACTGTTTTAACAGGCGTTCAGCAAGAAAATTGAAACGAAGGTTTTAATAAAAGTGCTTACTTCTTCTTCAATTGCTCTTTTATAAACAATTCAATTGCACCAACCATTGAAGGGGCTTTGGGGTGTGGAGCATGAACGTCTAAACGCAAATTGTGTTTTACAACGGCACTTGCTGTGGTTGGACCAAAAGCTGCAATTACCGTTTCGTTTTGTTTGAAGTCAGGGAAATTTTTAAACAATGATTCAATTCCACCTGGACTAAAAAACACCAACATATCGTAATAAACATCTTCTAAATCAGATAAATCGGAAGCAACAGTGCGGTAAAGAATCACTTTTGTAAAAGCCATTCCTTGTTGTTCGAGCGTAATTGGAATATTGTCGCGAAGAATGTCAGTACAAGGTAAAAGGAATTTTTCGGATTTGTGTTTTTTCATCACATCCGCTAAATCGTTAATGGTTTGTTTTCCGAAGAAAATTTTACGTTTGCGATACGCAACATATTTTTGAAGGTACAAAGCAACTGCTTCTGAAATACAGAAATACTTCATTGATTCAGGAACTTCAAAACGAATCTCTTCAGCAATTCTGAAAAAATGATCGACCGCCACCTTAGATGTTAAAATGACTGCTGAATGTTCAGCGATATTTACCTTTTGCGCACGAAATTCCTTCCCGTCGATTCCTTCAACTTTGATAAATGGACGAAAATCAATTTTTAATTTGTAATTTTCAGCCAAATCATAGTAGGGAGACTTTTCTCCTTCGGGCTTAGGTTGAGAGACTAATATAGTTTTTATTGCCAATTTTAGACGATTTTAATATAATTCAACCATCACATTTCCCATTGAAAAAAACCAAACGCTAACCTTAAAAAAATGAAAGCAGGTAAAATTTCAAGCGTGCAAAGATACAAAATAAAATAATACCACTGAATTCTCTTTTTTAAAGATAAAAGTAAACCCTTTGTCATTCGCAAAACAAGCATTAAAAAAAGTAGAAAAACAAAGCTGTTACCGAACCCTTCGTGAAACTTTGGATTTAATGTCCAAGTGGTGGCAAGAACAAGTAAAAGAATTCCTCCAAACTGCCAAGTGTTGCGATTTATGGTTGTAATAGCCTCCGTGACTTCCTTTTCACCCGACAAAAACGAAACAAAACGATAACCAAACTGTTGTATTACTAAAAATACGGTCGATGCAAGTAAAGCAAACAAACTTGATTCGACCTTAGAAATATGTTGGCTCAAAAGAAGGAAAAAACACAAAGAAAGTGCAATGAAAAAATTAAGGAATAACAATAAGGTGGCTCCAAAATTAATTTTTAGCGTTTCTTTAAATTCTTTTTCTTTAGGGCTTAATCGGAAGAAATTTTTCACCAATAGATTTAAGAAACCGTTCGTGCGCATTCCACTCCAACCAACAAATAGAAAACCAACAATGGCTATTGATAACAATATGGTGCTCATTTGCGCTTCTCTTTCAAGCAGTTTAAATTCAGGGGAAAGAGCTATGGAATACGGAATCATTGGCCACAAAATTAATTAGAATTAGATTGCTTTGTCATAAATACAATACTTACTTTTGCACCACTTAAAAATATTTCAGTATGAAAACAGATTTGTACACACACCCAGATCATTATGCAATGGACGATTTATTGTCCGACGAACACAAATTAGTGCGCGATGCAGCAAGAGCTTGGGTGAAAAAAGAAGTTTCTCCAATTATTGATGAGCACTTTGAAAATGCTACCTTTCCAAAACACTTATTAAAAGGTTTGGGTGAAATCGGAGCTTTTGGACCTTATATTCCTGAGCAATACGGAGGTTCTGGTTTAGACCAAATTTCTTATGGTTTAATCATGCAAGAATTAGAAAGATGTGATTCAGGATTGCGTTCAACTGCTTCTGTTCAATCTTCTTTAGTGATGTATCCAATCTGGAAATATGGTACAGAGGAACAAAAAATGAAATACTTGCCGAAATTAGCAACAGGCGAAATGATGGGATGTTTTGGTTTGACAGAACCTGATCATGGTTCAAATCCAAACGGAATGACTACCAACTTTAGAGACGCTGGTGATCATGTGATTCTAAATGGTGCCAAAATGTGGATTTCTAATGCTCCTTTCGCTGACATCGCAGTTGTTTGGGCAAAAGATGAATCTGGTCGTATTCACGGTTTGGTTGTAGAAAGAGGAATGGAAGGTTTTTCAACGCCAGAAATGCACGGAAAACTTTCTTTGAGAGCTTCTGCAACTGGAGAATTAATTTTCGTTGATGTGAAAGTTCCTAAAGCTAATATTTTACCAGGAAGATCTGGACTTGGAGCTCCATTAAGTTGTTTGGATTCAGCGCGTTTTGGTATCGCTTGGGGTGCTTTAGGTGCTGCAATGGACTGTTACGATCAAGCTTTGCGCTACTCAAAAGAAAGAACACAATTCAATGTTCCAATCGGTGCTTTTCAATTGACTCAAAAGAAATTAGCTGAAATGATTACTGAAATCACTAAAGCTCAATTATTGACATTGCGTTTAGGTCAATTGAGAAATGAAGGTAAAGCTACTTCAGCTCAAATCTCAATGGCAAAAAGAAACAATGTTGAAATCGCATTAAATATTGCTCGTGAAGCACGTCAGATACATGGTGGAATGGGTATTACAAGTGAATATTCTATGATGCGCCACATGGCAAACTTAGAATCAGTTGTTACTTACGAAGGAACCCACGACATTCACTTGTTAATTACAGGAATGGATATCACTGGTATTCCTGCTTTCACAAGAGAAATGCCAGATTTGAAATAATTTTTTTTTTAATTGTTGGGATGAATTGCAATTCATCCCAACAATTAAAATTATAATTCATCGTCATCTCCTTCTATATTTTTATCACCACGCAGAATTCGAATTCGTTTGCGTGCCTCCGCTGAAAACAAACTTCCTTTGTAATCAATAACCAATCGGCGGTAGAGTTCCAAGGCTTTTTCCTTGTTCAAAATTACATTATCATTGATATCTGCCATTCTGAAGAGTGCGTCATCTGCTAAGATATCTTGCCCATGAAATTTCAATAAATCCTCATAGTAGTCGAGCGCTTTTTGCCATTGTCCTTGCATTTCCATTGCTTTTGCCTTGCGAAACAAAATCTCATCAGCTAATGAATGAAATGGAAAATTTAGTTGAATACTGTCAAACAACTCGAAGGCTTCCACATATTTATGTTGCTCAATTAACAACTCAGAACTTGCAAACCAAGTCATAACGGTGTAATTGCTATCCAAACCAAAATTATCGGTGATAAAAACGGACAGCTGCATCGCATCGTTGGCAATCAAGCGTGAAGTTGCCTCTTTCAAAACGTTCAATTGTCCTTGTGCAAAATCAAATTCTCCATCGAAATAAAAAACGCGTGCATTTTTAAACTTTGCTTCTTCACCAATGGATTCAAGTTTAAAATCGGTGTCGATTTGCATATACAATAAAGAAGCTTCCCAAATATCTCCACCAAGCACATGAACATCAGCAAGTTGCATTTTCAATTGTGCTTTTTGAATATCCGTTAAACCCGGTGTTTGCATTAAATTTGTCAATATTTCGATTGCTGTATCTGCTTTATTAGCGTAAAATGCAAGAATATGAGCATACTCTAAAATAATCGAAACACTTTGTCTGCCTTTACCAGTTTTTGTAATTGCATTTTCATAATCCACAAGTGTTGCATCAATCTCAGCTTGTGAATAAGCTCTGTTGGTTGTTAATTCAACATACCTTGTATTCAACAATGATTTCAAAGCTTCGAAATAAATCGCACCATTTTCACCAAGCGCCATCACGTAGTTAAAGCATTTTCTTGCGGTGGCATAGTCTTTATTTTCCAAGCATATCATTCCTAAATCTTGAACACGGTAACCATCGTTTGAAGTGCGTTTGTCTAAAGCAACCACTTGATTATAAGCGCCGTTAAAGTTTTTACTTTGAACAAAAAGCCAAATAATCATTTCCGAAAAAACGAGATTGGAATTTGCTTTTTGAGCACGTTGCAATAAAGCTTCCTTTAAAAGAACGAAATCGGGTTCCTCGCTGCTCGACAACTTCATGCGATTGTTTATCGAAAGTTGAATCGTTTCGAACATCGTTGGCTGCAATTCAACATAATCCAAGTATTCACGAATCATTTCTGATTTGTTTCCCGTCAACGCGTAATAATCGGCGTATTGAAAGTTAAAAGGATAGTAGTTTGCTACTTTTCGCCCTTTATCTAAGGTCATTTTTGCAAGGTCGAATTTACCTTTACTGGCAAAAGCTTGATAGGCTTGGATAATTACTGAAGGATTATTCCCAACATTTTCGATAATATCTTCATACGCTTTTTTTGCTTTAGCCTCTTCTTCAATGTCTTCATAAAACTGACCAAGCGCAACTCTTAATTCTAAGTCTGATTTATTTGCTGCTACTTGTTTTTTAATAATTTTCTCGGCTGTTTTATAATCTTTGATTTGCACCAAACACTCGAAATAGCGATTAAAATACACTTTCGATGGATTGGAATTATAAATTTTTTCATAGTATCCGGTTGCCTTGTCAAATTCACCATTGGAGTAATAATGTTGCGCTAACTGAATATCTGTTTCCGTTTGGGAAAAAGCAGAACCAAGACAAATGAGAATGAAAACAACGATCAGAATTTGTTTCATTTTGTAGATTTAGAGTTCTTTTTCATCAAGTCCATTGAGAATGTGTAAAGCTCATCGTGGAGCTCGAAATAGGTTTTAAAAACGGATTCTTTTTGTTCCTTG
>JBILQY010000284.1:0-3987 GCA_044372955.1 Crocinitomicaceae bacterium
TAGATGCTTGTATTATGGATGAGCAATCACGCTGTGGGTCAGTTGCATTTGTTGAAGGAATCAAACATCCCATTTCAGTTGCGCGTGCAGTTATGGAAAAAACGCAACACGTTATGTTAGTTGGCGAAGGAGCAGAGAAATTTGCAATAGAAAACGGATTTGAAACAGCAAAAACACCTTTGCCAGAAGTGAAAAAAGAATGGCAGGAATGGAAAAAAGAAAATAAAGATTTATTCAAAAAACCGGAGATTAACCACGAAAACCATGACACCATTGGAATGATTGCGATGGATGCAAACGGAGATTTTAGCGGAGCTTGCACAACGAGCGGTTGGGCATATAAATTGCATGGTCGAGTAGGGGATTCTCCCATAATTGGAGCAGGATTATTTATTGATAATGAAGTTGGTGCAGCAACAGCAACAGGTTTAGGTGAAGCAATTATTCGCATTGCTGGTAGCCATACAGTTGTTGAATTAATGCGTCAAGGTTATTCACCCGTTGATGCTTGCAAAGAGGCAGTAAATCGAATTATTAAGAAACACAAAGATTTAACAGGTTTACAATGCTGTTTTTTAGCAATCGACAAAAACGGAAACTACGGTGGATATTCGGTTTACAATGGATTTAACTTCGCACTAAGAACCAATACCGAAGAAAAAATGGTCGATACAGGATTTGATAGAAGCTGGTGAGAAAAGCTGAATATTATCTTGAATTTGAAATTTTAGAATCTTACTGAGGTTACTAGTGTTTATCTTCTATTTGATCTAAATCTTCAGTACTCAATGCACCATCGTAAGCATAAAAAGACTTAACAAATCTAAAACGCCATTCAGAAGGATTAAGTAAGACAATGAGTTTTTAGGTTTTTGGTAAACAACGTAGGTTGCAAAAAGTGGAATACTAATGTATGAAAACCAATAAGTTTGCTCTGTAAACCCAGCAAAATGGATGAACGTTATTACCATTGGAATTAGGAACTTGAACTGTAATTTTTCCACGAAACTCCATGTGAACAAAGCTATAACTAGCAAAAGCAAGTGTATGAGTTTTAAACTATCTAAAACCAAGGTTTCTGTGAAAATGGCTAAATCTTTATCATCAAGAATAACGCTCCATAGAATTTGATTGGTCAACAATTTGAATAATATGGCTAGGAAATAAAAATAGAAATACCATTTTCTGAAAGTCAGAATGTCGCGCCAGTTCCAAATTGAAAACTGAATGGCTACTAAAACTAAAATAAAATCAAAAATTGGAAAAGGTAAAATAAACGAACCTTGGTCCATGAAAATTGAAAAGCCGTAAGCTAAAAGGGTCAGAACTACAAGGAAAACAGTTCTTTTCTCGCGGTACATTTATAATCCCAAAGACTCGTAAACATAATCAAATGTGGACAGAATTTCAGCTTTTCCGTCAATAACTGCAACGTTGTGCTCAAAGTGTGCACTCGGCAAACCATCAGCGGTAGCAATCGTCCATTTGTCATCTAAGGTAATTACTTTTTCAGTTCCAAGGTTGATCATGGGTTCGATTGCAATCGTTAAGCCATTTTGAATGCGTTTGCCACGACCTCTTCTTCCAAAATTTGGAACTTGTGGTTCTTCGTGCAGGTTCTTACCCAAACCATGTCCAACTAAGTCTCTAACGACACCGTAACCATGTTTTTCAGCATGTTGTTGAATTGCCCACCCAATATCTTCGATGCGATTGGCTGTGTTACATTGTTCTATACCGATGTACAAACATTCTTTCGTTACCTCACATAATTTTTTTACTTCAGGTTTAACTTCGCCAATTTCGAATGTGTAAGCATGGTCACCGTAATAACCTTTGTAAAATGAGCCACAATCAACAGAAACGATATCTCCTTCTTGAAAAGGTCTATCGGTAGGTAAACCATGAACCACTTGTTCGTTGACAGAAATTAAAAGTGTACTTGGACAACCATAAAGTCCTAAAAAACCTGGAAGTGCATTTTGAGATCGAATGTAAGCCTCCGCCATTGTGTCTAATTCTTTAGGTGTAGTACCTGGATGCATTTTTTTTGCAACCAAACCTAAAGTACGACTAACAATTTGAGCTGCCTCACGCATGATAGCAATCTCCTGGGGTGTTTTATAACGAATCATGAATTTACCTAAAAGTGACATGGAGCGCAAAAGTAGTGATTCCAAATGAATTTGAAGTCAGCCAATTTCAAGGTTCTAAGATTAAATTTATCTAAAACATTAAACTTTTTTTTGATTTTTTAACTTTTGTTCTATCTTTGAAAAAAAATAAATTAAATGAAAAAAGTATTAATGATGGTTGCAGCGGTTGCTTTTTTAGTGGCTTGTAACGGTAGTAAAAAAGGAGCTTGGTCTGAAGAAGATAAAAAGAAAGCAAATGATGAAGTAAAAAAAGTTGAATCATCTTTGGATGTTTTAGGTGACAAAAAACAAGCTTATGTTGATTGTTATTTAGAGAAATTAGAAGACAATTACGAAAGTTTTGACGCAGCAAATAAAGACCAAAAAGGGTGTGAAAAACACGCTATGGATTGCGTTCAAGACGTTTTCGCTGGAAAATAATTTAGTAAAATCTACTTTTTGTCAAAGACCGTTTCGAAAGATTCGGTCTTTTTTTATAGAAAAATAACCAATGAACAATATTGAAAATCAGCATTTTGAACGTCTTCAGTTAAATGATAAGTCTATTTTACCTGGAACGTATGAAAATTGTTCTTTTGTGAATTGTGATTTTTCGAATGGGAATTTATACGATTTCAAATTTGAAGATTGTGAGTTTCATGAATGTAATTTTAGTCTAGCTCATTTAGCAGGAACTGCTTTCAGAAATGTTCATTTCAAAGATTGTAAAATGTTGGGCTTGCGTTTTGATGATTGTGCTGCCTTTGGTTTGGCTTTTTCTTTTGAAAATTGCACCTTAAATCATTCATCGTTTTATAAATTGAAGGTCAAACTTTCTAAATTTCAAGGTTGTTCATTAATCGCTGTTGATTTTACAGAAACGGATTTAACACAGTCGAATTTTGCGAAATCTGATTTGAAAGATGCTGTTTTTGAGCGAAGTAATTTGGAGAAGTGTGATTTTAGAACAGCCTTTAATTATGCTTTCGATCCGGAATTAAATCGGATTAAAAAGGCAAAATTTTCCAGAGATGCTGTTGTTGGCTTACTCGCTAAGCATCCGATTGAAATAGAATAAGTTCAATAGTTTAATTCATCATCTTTTGAAGTTCTAAACAGGTATTCCAATTTCTTGTTGTGGCCGTATTTTTTAATTTCTTTTCAATCAACGTATTACTGAGTTTTGTTGTTCCATATCCATTCGGTAAATACAAATAAACTACCTTGTTGCCGAAAAATAATAACTCATTTTCCGAAGACTTTTCTTCAATTTCTGGAATTCCTGATAAATCTATTTCGTTGGCCAAAAATGTAAGATGCATGAATTTAGGTTCAAAATCAACTAAAGTCAAAAAAGGGTTTGAAGAAATGATTTCATCCAATTCTTCTTGCTTCAAAACTAAAACAGGTACAGTTAAATTGAGTGAACTTTTTAGTTCGTTACTGATTCTTAAAGCAAGTTCATTAGTGCTTAATATAGTACTTTCGAAATACACATTTCCACTCTGAATATAAGTTTTAATATTATGAAAACCAATAGTTTTGAGTAAGTCTCTTAAAGTATCCATTTTGATACTATTTTTTCCACTTACATTGATTCCTCGGAGGATTGCACAGTACATCATTCTTTAGCTTTTGATTTAAAAATGATGATTCGGTCGGTAATAAAAAGTAGCTCAAGATCAAATTGTTCGGCTATGTATTCCATCGTTTTTTTTCTGTAAATAAAAACATGAGTCACATCTAATCGGTAGTGCCAGGATTCAAAATCAATTGCATCATCGTATAAAAGTGTCATCACAAATAATTTACCAGCTGGATGAAGCATAGAAGTGAGTTGCTCGATCTCTCT
>JBILQY010000256.1:0-4276 GCA_044372955.1 Crocinitomicaceae bacterium
CAATCCATACGCTATAAGTTTTGGTGGTGTTGCTTCTCCTACCTGTTTAAACGGAGGAAATGGAACTGCAACAGTAGGTTCATCTGGCTGCCAATGTCAATTTAGCACCTGTACTTTTTTATGGGACAATGGAATTACAACAAAACCAAACAGCACGCTAACGAGTGGTTGGCATTCGGTAACAATTAATCATCCTGATGGTTGTGTGGTCACAGATTCAGTTTTTGTACCTATGGCACTTCCAATTATTGCAGACACAAACATTATTCAGAACAATTGTTTCGGAGCTAATCAGGGATCTATTGAACTTATTCCTTCTAATTACCCACCTACCGTTTACAATTGGTCAAATGGTGGAACAACAGCTTTGAACGACAGTTTATTAGCTGCATCTTATTCTGTAATTGTATCGGATGCTCGTGGATGTGTCGATACATTACAATTTGAAATTTCTGAACCTAGCCAAATCTTGGTTTCTTCACAAGTACAAAATGTGGAATGTTACGGAAATGCAACAGGTCAAATTCAACTCCAAGCGCAAGGTGGAAATGGGGGATATACATTTTGGATAAATGATGCAATAGGAAGTGCTGTAAATTCTAATTTGGTTGCCGGTATTTATTATATGTATGTATCAGATGCATCAGGGTGTTTATCTGAAACAGAAATAATATCGATTACACAGCCAAGTTCATTAAGTCTCAATTTAAGTTCAACAAATGAAATTATCGGTTTGGATGGAACAGCAACAGCAGTAGTTAATGGTGGAACAGCCCCTTATTCTTATCTTTGGAATGATGTAAATATGCAACCTGAAAACATTGCTGTTTACCTAAATAGCGGTTGGTATACAGTTGTTGTTACAGATGCAAATAATTGTCAAATTTCAGATTCTGTTTTTGTAGATGTAACGGCTGATTTATTAGAAAATCAAGTAAATACATTCTTAATTTATCCAAATCCAGCAAAAGAAAACATTCAAATAGTAGGCGAAGGAAAATACATTAGAATTAGAGATATTCATGGAAAATTGATTGTTGAAATGTCTTTTTCTAACCTTGTAAATATTCAAAATCTTTCTTCGGGAGTTTACACGCTTGAAATTGAATCAGCATCTAATTTAGTTAAAAACGTAAGATTTTCTAAGGTTGAATAACTTGTTTTATTTGAATTACTTTATTCTATCACAAAAGATATTTTTTAATTCAAATTAAAAATAAATTGTGTAATCGCAATTGTACTAGTAAAATACTTGAAAGTTGAAAACTAAAGATTTATTCGAAGTGAGAACTATTTTATGATTGAGGGCGAACAATGATTGGCCTTGAATTTCATGGTTTTAGCTACTGAACTGAAATTGGTTTATTTTTAGGATTTCTGTAATCAGTCAGCAGACTGACGCCAAAATCCAGTTTCAGAAAGGAGTTAAAATTGTTCGCAACGAGTTGTAAATATTAGTAAAACAATAATTTGCGAACAAAATAGAAATTCAGAGCCTTGACTTTTTTGTTTCTTTTTTTGTCAAGAAAAAAAGAAAGGCAAATTAAATGATTGCTCAAATTGAATTTATTTTTCGAATTATGAATTTCAGTTTATTTTTTTTAGTGGTACAAAAGCGTATACTCATAAAAAATAATACTATTCTAGATGTTCAAGCGAAAGTTTTACTTTTTTACAACATCTAAATTAACTTGAACCAAGAAATAGACATAGTAGCACTTCAAAAAGGAGATGAAAAAGCATACCAAGATTTGGTGAAGGTGTTTTCAAAACCTATTTTTAATACCTGTTTTTACATCCTTCAAAACCGAGAAGAAGCGGAAGATGTTACACAAGATATTTTCGTAACCGTTTTTCAATCCATCACTTTTTTCAAGGGCGATTCAAAGCTTTCCACTTGGATTTATCGCATTGCTATCAACAAATGTCACGAATTGCTGCGTTTCAAAAAACGAAAAAAACGCTTCGGAATTCACATACCAATTTTCGGTTCTTCAATAGAAACTAAAACAGAAGCACCAGATGAAATTTTACATCAAAATGAGCGCAAAAGAATTCTTTTTAAAGCAATTGCCAAATTACCAGAAAATCAACAAATCGCTTATACACTTTACAATTTGGAAGATTTGAGTTACCAAGAAATCGCAGAAGCAATGAATTTATCACTCTCCGCAATTGAATCACTTATTTTTAGAGCAAAACAGAATTTACGGAAGTCACTTTTGGAATTTTATAAATTAAATGAGCTTTAAACGCAAGTAAAAACTATTTTTTTCATCAAACAATTATCATGAAACAGCAAGAAGAGTTACTTAACATCATCGAGGAAAGATTCACACAGCGCTTTGAAGTTAGCAATGAACTGCATGAACGTCTGTTACTTGTGCCAAAACTCAAGCAAAAATCAACCAATTTTAACTGGCTTGTTGCAGCAAGTATTTTAGCTTTATTCAGTTTTAATCTGTTGGCAATTTCTAAAAAAACGAAAGCTAGCAAAGAACAATATATAATTGAACAGTATTCAACGATTGATGCAAATTTTACGAGCTATGAGTAAGAAAACACTTTATTTTGTCATTGGTTTTTTGGTGCTTATGAATATCATTTCCATCTATTTTTTAATGCGACCACATGATCACCCTCGCCATTTCAGAAGACCTCCAAGTATTATTGATGTGTTAAACATTGGTGGCGGAAATGTGGAAAAAATCAAGAAAATGGAAAACATTCACTTTACGGAAAAAGGGAAATTGATGGATGAGGTTAAAGCAACGAAGCGAAAAATCTATGCTTTAATCGGAAAAAAACACGCGCCTCAAACTTTAGATTCATTGCTTTCCATTTTAAATAGTAAACATTATCAAACAGAGCGCATGACTTTTGTTTATTTTACGGAATTACGAACCCTTGTTCCTTCTGAAAAGCAAAAAGAATTAGACGACTTTGTTTTAAATGTTATTGCCAATCATCCAGGTCCACCACGTAAGAAATGAAAAGAATAAGTTGGATTTTTTTCCTTTTTCTTTCTGTACAATCTCATGCACAATTGAAGTTTCAATTTACTTGGAAAGGTGAAAAAATAGCGCTTTTAGAAGATTATCCCTTAGGTGAATCAGATAGTATTCAGTTTACAAATTTAAAATGTTACTTGTCTAATATTGAATTAATTGGGAAAGGAAATAAGCGTTATAAAGTTACACCTTCCGTTTTTTTAATTGACGCGCAAGAAGCAACAAGTTTTGTGTTGGATAGCACAGTTGATGTTCGAAATTTCAAATCAATTTCCTTAACCTTGGGTTTAGACAGCGTTGTGAATACCTCAGGTGATTTGGAAGGTGCTTTGGATCCAATTCTCGGAATGTATTGGGCTTGGAATTCGGGATACATTCATTATAAATTCATGGGGAAATCTACACGAGTTCCATCGAAATCGCAGGCTTTTGAATTTCATTTAGGAGGATACCGCCAACCAAATGAAACGTATTTCACAGTTGAATTACCGCTCACAAGTAACACTTTAGAACTTGATTTATATCAACTTTTCACTGAAAAATTAAACCTAACTTTGCAGTATCAATTAATGATTCCAGGGAAATTAGCCCATGAATTGTCATTAATTGTCAAGTCATCAATACGTATGAAATGAGGATTCTGAATTTGGTTTTGTTCTTTGCGTTTATCGGCTTTTCTTTTGTTGTAGTGGTGACTGAAAAACATCCATTCTATGTTCCAAATCATTTTCCGAAACCCGTTTATCAATTCAAAGATGTGCCCCAAGGTCGTTTGCGTTTTGAACTCGGAAGAACCTTATTTTATGACCCAGCACTTTCGCGCGATAGTTCTATTTCTTGTGCCACTTGTCACTTGCAATATACAGGTTTTACACACATCGATCATCCGGTAAGTCATGGAATTGATGGTAAAATTGGCACTCGGAATTCGCCCGTAATGATAAATCTTGCGTGGAACAAATTCTTTCATTGGGACGGAGGAGTAACACATCTCAACGCTCAGTCGATTAATCCCTTGACGCATCCAAAAGAAATGGATATGGACATTGTTGAGTTGCTGAAGAGATTAAATAATTCGTCTTTTTATCGGCAACGATTTTATGCAGCTTTTGGCGATTCAAACATTACTACTCCACTTTTAATGCGTGGAATTGCCAACTTTTCTGTGGCACTTGTATCAGCAAACTCAAAGTACGACAAAGTAATTTTAAAAGAAAAAGGTGTTGAATTCACAGCGCAAGAAAAACGCGGTTACGCACTTTTTA
>JBILQY010000057.1:0-10470 GCA_044372955.1 Crocinitomicaceae bacterium
CCTTGTTTACTTCGCATGAATTTAAGAAAAACGGTTTGGATTTAGATCCCGACTATAAAGATATTGGAAGAATGGCCATTACAGAGCGCAAGTCCGATTCATTGCTTTTTAAAATCCCAACTTTGCGCAATATCGAATTTAGTTTCCCTTACATGCATGATGGTCGTGTTGCGAAATTAAAAGATGTGATTGAACACTACAGTTCACTTGCTGGATCCTCAAAAAACATCAGTAAAGAGCTGAAGAAAATCAAAAAACCTTTTACCGATGAAGAAAAAAAGGACCTTCTAGCCTTCTTGAAAACTTTGACTGATAAAGCGTTTTTGTATAACAAAGATTTTTCTTTTCCCCAAGAATTAAGAATTAAGAATTACCTTAGAGCTTTAAAACTATAATTATGAAAAACTTACTATTTATTTTAACAGTCTTTTTTTGTGTTCAAAATTTAGCAGCACAAGATTTACGAAAAAACGGTTCAATTTACGGAAAAATTGAATCAAACGGTGATGTGCGCATCAATGGAAGTATCAAAGGAAAGTTTGAATCCAATGGCGATATTCGTGTGAATGGAAGCATCAAAGGAAAAATTGAATCAAACGGCGACATTCGTAAAAACGGTTCAATCGTTGGAAAAGTGGAGTCAAATGGCGATGTGCGTATGAACGGAAGCATCGTAGGAAAGATAGAATCAAATGGCGACATCCGCAAAAGTGGAAGTATTATTGGTTCTGCAAAAGGAGTGAATCCACGTCAAGCGGCAGTGATGTTCTTTTTTGGATTTTTTGATTAGTAGAACTCTTTTTTACTAAAGCCTTAGTAAATCCCGGTTTGAAGCCTCTTTATTTAATTGGCTCAATATTAGAACAAAATTAATCATTCATAGTATTAATACTGGTTTAAACTTAAAACGTTTCCTATGAAAAAATTAACCTTACTTTTATTAGTAGTGCTTGGTTTTGAACTATCAGCTCAAGTGAATAATACGATGTATGGATTATACCAAACGTCTAATCCCACGGGATTTAAACTCGCATCAATGAATCCTTTGACAGGTCAAGTTAGTGTAATTAGCAATTCAGTGCTCAGTGATTTGGTAAACATAACAAGTTCATCAATAAATCCATACAACCAAACTTTTTCATTTCAAGATGAAGATTCGTGGTTAACGGTTAGTTTACAAACAGGCGAAGTGCTTAACGATGTTTCTGTTGCTTCACAAAATAATAATGGTAGCTTCAGTAATTTCAGATTTAATACTGCTGATTCAATCATGTATGGGCTTTACCCATTATCTTTAAATAACCCTATGACAGGGGAGGTTGGCGATTTAAGACTTGCAAAATGTGATTTAATAACAGGTAATGTTAGTTTGATTTCAAATAGCTCAGTTGCTCTAAATTACACCTTAACTGGAAGCTCAATTGATCCGTATCAAATGCTTTATTATTTTCAATCTGAAGGAAAATTTATCGGCTTAGATTTGTACAATGGACAGATTTACAGTCAGCCAATCATTACCATTAACGGTGAAGGTTCCTCTTTTCAGAATACGGCTTATAGTTGTGTGGATACAACAATTTACGGTTTAATTTTGCAAAATGGAGTAAAAGGATTGGGGAAAATCAACCCTCAAACAGGCGTAGTAACACCACTACCAACTCAGCTTAGTTATGCCAATTTAATTGTTAATTCAGGAGGTGCGATTGACCCCATAACTAAGGTCTATTATTTTCAAACAATGGATAATACAGATCAAATAAAATTAATTGGATTATCGTTATTAGATGGTTCGGTTGTTTCTCAATGCAATCTTTCAGCTAACGATGAATACTTCACTATGTATCGCATTCAAAATGACTGCTATGCGGCCAGTCCAACAAGATTAAACACAACTTCAAATGTTGCAGAAATCAAAAATGTAAGTGTTAAAATCTATCCCAATCCAGCGCAAGAAGTACTTAGTTTAAAAGCAACAACAAATCTGATTCAAGTTGAAATCATTGATGCGTATGGAAACGTAGTGAAACGTTTCAACCCCAATCAAGCACAGTTTCAGCTTCCAATTGAATCGTTAGCTCAAGGGATTTATTATTTGAAAATCAAGACAGCAGATTCAAACTTAACGGAACGATTTGTTAAGAATTGAGTAGCTTTATGTTGTTCAACAAGCTAGTTATTGAAAAACAATGAGAAAAAACAAAATCAAATAGTTAGAAGTAGACATCATCGGCAGTCAAGATACCAAAATGACTTTGGAAGAAGAACGTTCATTTAGTGAGTTTATAAAAGAACTTAAAGAAACGCAACAGAACAAAATTAAGATTTTGAAAAAAAGCAAAAAAACAGTTTGATTATTTACAATCGCATAAGAAAAACATCCAAACCTTCAAAATAAATCTTAAGCCGAAGCAAGATCTATTTAAGAAACATCACCGAACCAAACCGGCCTTGAATTTTTGATTCTTTTTCATCAAGGAAAAAGAATGGCAAAATTCTTACTTTTTTCTTTACCTGCACTCATGAGCTAGCGTAAGCACAATATTGAACAAAAACGAAAAAAAATTGTTAGAAAAAAACTACCCTCTATAAATGATCGACTTCCTCTACCACCTCAAACAACGAAACGAAACCCTTTTCTATTACGGTTTCATCTGCCTGATTTTATCACTTGTGTTTTTACTCCTCACAAAAGTCACCACCACGCAAGTTTACAACGTAAACGCTTGGTACAAACCCTTTAAATTCGCTTTCTCCACCTTTCTATTTGCCTGGGCGATGGCTTGGTATTGCTATTATTTATCCAATTTCAACATCAAATTATTCAATTGGTCGGTCATTATTTTGTTGGGATTTGAAATCTTTTACATTGCCTTTCAAGCAAACAAAGGACAACTTTCGCACTACAATTTAAGCACACCCGTTTATTCCGCTTTGTATTCCATGATGGCATTAGCAGCCTCAGCCGTAACCATTTACACCGCTTATGTAGGTTTGCTATTTTTCACCAATTCATTTCCAGAACTTCCCAATTATTACCTGTGGGCCATACGTTTCGGAATTATTTTGTTCGTCATTTTCTCATTTGAAGGATTTGCAATGGGCTCACGGCTCAATCACAGTGTGGGCGCATTAAACGACAATTCTTCGTGGTTCATCATTGGTTGGAGCAAGACCGTTGGCGATTTGCGCGTGGCACATTTTATCGGCATGCACGCACTTCAAGTCTTACCCGTTTTATCGTTCTACGTTTTTAAAAACACAAAATTGACCCTTGCACTTTCAATGCTCTACGGACTTTTGGCGCTACTCACACTCATTCAAGCACTGCAAGGAAAACCCTTGTTTAAAGGCAGCGATGCTAAAGAAAACTTAAAGTAAAAAGTGTAAAATTTTGCGCCTAATCCGCCTACAGCTGCAAGTTTGCAAACCAAAACTACTACGCCACCATAAATCTGAAAAGAGCTTCTTTCAGTCGCTTTTTCAAATTTGTGGCTGAGTGTTTCAGTTCGCAAAGCTTTCCGCTTTCGTCGGGGCGAGGGTTGGTGGGGATACTTAACCTTGATTTGAGAATTTGGATAAATAAACCTACCCCCAATTTTTCTTAAAACAACCTTTACAATCTCCTTTTAAACTAATATTAAACTCAAATTAAAAAAGCAGCATGTTAAACTTCGAAATACAAAACCCAACCAAAATCGTTTTTGGAAAAGATCAATTGTCAAAATTGCCGCAATACCTTGCAAATGCTACCACTTCAAAGAAAATCTTAATAGCTTACGGTGGTGGAAGCGCTGAGAAAATTGGTTTGTTGGCAAAAATCAGAACCGAACTCAAAGATTTTGAAATCACAGAATTTGGTGGCATCGAAGCCAATCCAGAATTTGACACCTTGATGAAAGCCGTAGAAGTGTGCCGTGAAAAACAAATCGGTTTCATTTTGGCAGTAGGTGGCGGTTCGGTAATCGACGGAATAAAATTCGTTTCTGGAGCTATCAATTACGCTGGCGACCCGTGGGAAGTTTTGTTGCGTTTGGAAGGAAAAGTGTTTACAAAGGCCGTTCCTTTTGGCGCTGTTTTAACCATTCCAGCTACAGGTTCTGAAGCAAACAGTGGCGCTGTAATCAGTCGTTCTTCCTTGAAAGAAAAACGCACGATGGGCGGACCTTTGTTTTTTCCAGTGTTTTCATTTATGGACCCAACCCTTGTGGCAACGCTTCCAAAACGTCAATTGGCAAACGGAGTTACAGATGCATTCATGCACACGTTAGAGCAATATTTAACCTACCCAACAGGAAATTTACTACAAGAGCGCGAAGCAGAAGCTATCCTTTCCACCTTGATTGAAATTGCACCGAAAGTAATGGAAAACCCAAGCGATTACGAAGCTGCAGCGAATTTGATGTGGTGTGCCAACCATGCCTTGAATGGAAATTTGCGTTGTGGTGTTCCAACGGATTGGGCAACTCACATGATTGGACATGAATTGACAGCTTTATACGGAGTGGACCACGCACAATCGTTGGCAATTGTTTGTCCGCGTTTGTTGGAAGTGAAATTCGAAAACAAAAAACAAAAATTAGCGCAATATGCCACACGCGTTTGGAATTTGACTGGCGAAAATCGTGCGCACGAAGCAATTCAAAAAACGGAAGCTTTCTTCCAATCTTTGGGAATCAAAACCAAACTTTCGGATTACACAGACACTTGCAGCGATGCACCTCAAATCATCAAAGAACGTTTCGAAGAAAGAAACTGGACTGCGATGGGCGAGCGCCAAGATTTGACGTTGGATGAAGTGGAATTGATTGTAAAAAATGCGATTTAATCTTATCATCAATTTCCAATTATTTATATTAGCGAACAAAAAAATTCATAACCTTGGTTTACTATTGCGAGTAGATCCTTTTGATTAAAAAAAAGAAAGAGATAGGTTGATAATTCGAATTAGTTTTTCTCCTTCAAAAATCGTTGAGTTAAGGGTCGAATTTTGCTCTAAGTTCATTCATAATTTGTTTTTATTCAAAAACCACTTATCTTCGATTTGAAATCTTTTAGATGAAGCACTTATTTCTACATTTTTTTGTCGTTTCAATTGCCTTTTTTACACGTGCACAAACTTGTACAGATTTCCCGAACCTTTCAAAAGCGATTGCCCAGCAAACGAAAATTTGTCCTGAAGCGATGGTGAATGACTTGGTGCAATTACACGAATCTATTTTAGACATTCATCCAAGTCCGTTTTTATACATCACCGATTCAACTTATTATCAGAATTATAAAAGAGCACTTTATGCTGCTTCGTCGGAGAAAACCGTTTTGGAATTTGCTGAGATTGTTGCCGATTTCGTTCACGGAATTAAAGATTCACACACGAATTTTAATCCGCGCGATATTCTCCTTCAAGCCAATCGCAAAAAACCAATTGTTCCTTTTTATTTGAAGGAAATAGAGGGAAAATACTACATAGAGAAAGTCTTGTTTGAAGCCTTGCCTTTGGGTTGTGAAATTTTGGAAATCAACGGAAAAAAGCCGAAAGAACTCTATCTTTTAAGCAAGCGCTATTGTTTTTTGGAGGGAGATGCGTTTTCTCCTCAAGCTGAAATTGCCTCGAAAATGGCAGGTGTTGTTTTTAACCTTTACAATTCGGAAACAGAAGTTCGGTTTAAATACCGTTCGCTTGCGGGTGATACATTGAGTAAAGTGTGTGAAACGATTCCTGTCAAAAAGATGATGAGTTTGAAAAACTGGTATGATACTGAAGAATTGAGCTATTTTTTCGATAAAAACAATGTGGCAGTTCTTACCGTTAAATCTTTTGAAGCCCGCAATCTAGCAAAGTACAAGAAGCAAATTGACTTATTCTTTTTGGAAGTGGAGCTGAAGAAATGTAAAAATATTGTGATTGATTTGCGCGACAATCGGGGTGGATTGATTTTGGCACAAGAATACCTGATTTCCTATTTGAATAAGGCCAAACGCAACCAGCAAATGAATTACCTCTATAAACGAAGCAAATATGATCGCTTTTCGTTGTTGCCTTTTTATCAGAGATGGCAATTCCAAAAACGAGCGCGTATCGTTTATCCAAAAGGAATAATCAGTAAAGAATACGATTTTTTCCAAAGTCCTTTGGGAACAGTCAAAACGATTTTATACGATTATTTACCTAAAAATCAACTAAATAAAGTCTATGATGGCGAATGTACCTTGGTGATTAATGGTTTTTCAATGTCGGCTTCAGCATTGTTTGCCTCATGGTTTAGAGATAGCGAGCGTGGAAAGATTGTTGGTTCTCCTTGCATGGGTCCAATGAGTGGAACTTTTGGAAATAGCGCCACTATTCGTTTGTCTAATTCACAGTTTCCGATTATGATTTCGACTTTAAAATTCACTCCGACCAATTATGAAACAATTCAGCACGCTCCCATTCAACCAGATGTTTTAATTCAGAAAAAAGTATCTGATATTATACAGAAATCGGATCCAATTTTTAATTATTTAGGTGTCATTCAACCTTAATCCTTAATGGGTTGATTTTGTTCTTAATTTTGCAACCTGATTTAAAATAAGTTCAATCAAATGAGTGAAGAAAAAAAGTTAAGAAATATCGATGAGTTAGGTGAGTTTGCTTTAATTGACCAATTAACCAATCAATTTGAAAATAGAAATCCAAATACATTATTAGGAATTGGTGATGATGCTGCTGTTATTGCACTTTCTGAAACAGAATCCTTATTACTATCTACCGACTCTTTAGTGGAAGGTGTACATTTCAATTTGATGTATATGCCTTTGAAACATTTAGGTTACAAAGCAGTTGCAGTCAATGTTTCGGATATTTGTGCGATGAATGGTATAGCTGAACAAATCACTGTTTCTATTGCCGTTTCAAGCAAATTTTCACTCGAAGCTTTAGAAGAATTATACGAAGGTATCAAGCTGGCGTGTGAACACTATAAAGTAGATTTAATTGGTGGTGATACAACTTCTTCTCGTGCTGGATTAATGATAAATGTGGCCGTTGTTGGTCGCGCAGCAAAAGATAAAATCGCTTACCGAAGTGGAGCTAAAGAATACGATTTGTTAGTTGTGACAGGAGATTTAGGTGCTGCATATATGGGTTTACAGTTATTAGAAAGAGAAAAAGAAGTTTTTCAAGCAAATCCGAATATTCAACCTGATTTAGATGGACACGATTATATTATGGAGCGTCAGCTGAAACCGGAGGCACGCGTTGACATCATTGAATATTTAAAGGAATTGGAAGTTGTTCCAACTGCGATGATTGATATTTCAGATGGTTTGGCATCGGAGATTTTACATATTTGTAAAGCAAGTAAAGTTGGTTGTTATTTGTACGATGAAAAAATTCCAATTGACGCAAAAACTTCCATGACAGCAATTGATTTCAATTTAGACCCAAGTACTTGTGCCTTGAATGGGGGAGAGGACTATGAGTTGCTTTTCACGGTTAAGCAAGAAGATTTTGAGAAAGTTAATAGCAATCCCAACATGACAATCATTGGCCATATCACTGATGAAAAAGAAGGCATTTATTTCATTGACAAATCAGGTTCGGCAATCACTTTAAAAGCACAAGGCTGGAAGCATTTTTAAATTGAATTTCTGTTGAGGTGCTGTAAATTCAAGCGAAGAATTTCAATCATATTTTTGCAATCTTTAAAACCGTCATCTTTATGGTGAACGGAAAGCTCTTTTGCAAGTTGAATAATTTTCTCAGGCTTTGATAGCGTTTCCTTTTCCATCGTTTTAAATAAATCCTCAAGGATTTTTTGTGAATGTTTAATCCTTCTTACTAAACGAGAACGTTCTTCAATCTGATATTGATTAATTGAACGTTCATTCAACATTTCAAGTGAAAGTTTAACCAATGCGTTATTTTCTTTAAAAAATTGAGGCAAGTAGAAATTTTTTCTTCCTTCATAACATTGTTGGTCAAAGTCAATTGAACGAATGCGATATTGAACATCATCAAAGTCGTGTGTCATTTCAACCACATAATTGTAAGAACGCATATCACCTAAAAGCGTGTAAAAACTTCGTTCATTGAATTTAATAAACTCTTTAGCTAACCGTGTTTTATTTGTTTTTGGGTGGTTAATATCACTTTTAAGGAAATCATCTCCAGGAATCCCAGAAATGTGTTCTTCTATTAGCGTGTTTTCGTTAATAAAATAATTAATTCGATTAGGAGATAGAATATCTTCCATTTCTAATCCAAGTACACGCGAAACATCTGTTTTTTTTACGTAGAAATAATCGTAGTTATCGTTAAAGTTGTTAACTATACGAATTCGGAAAGGGTTAGAATTCCCGAACAAACAAAAGTCGATGCGGTCCACTCTTAAATGCTCAATAACTGAAACGTCGCCATCTGTTTTAAGCAACGAATAAATGTAACACAAACCTTTATTTATTTCATCGAAGTCATCGTGATTGTACATCACCGAAATCCAAAGTGAATTCCCAAGTGGAAAAGAATCTTGGTAGCGCAACAAACTCTCGTAAGAAAGAGGTAAATCTATAATTCGATTGTATTTTTTAAGGTACTTTTCGACGTTAGCTGAAAGCGGAAAGCAAATCTTTTTTAGTAAATAACCACTCATTTGTTGGTGTTTTGTAATTAATCTACACGTGGTAAATTAATCAGTTCTTTGTGAATAATGGTTATGGAATAATCAGCAACAATTTTTTCCTTTAATTTCTCCGCTTCAATTTGCGTTCTGAAATCTCCAACTTTTAAATTAAAATTAGGCGCATCGAAAGTGATATAGGTATCAATTTTCGGATATTGACTAATAAACTTAGCGCGCATTTGATCCACCAAAGCTTTATCTGAATCAAAGCAAATTTGGACACGGTAACCTAAAATTTGTTTTTGAGCTTTATTTTGAATTTTTTCATCTATGCGATTGTCTTTAACCACGTTTATTTGTCCAAACGAAATAGTCGAATGGCAACTAATCAAAAGCAATACTAGTTTAAAAAGTAATTTCATAGGGGAACTTGTTTTTTCATTGCAAAAGTAAAAGATTACAATTGAAATTTTAGTAAAGCCTTAATTGTTTTCCACATCGCTAATCTACTTCATTTCAAATTGTTAATGAATCTTAAATCACACCCTTATTTAGAATCATTTTAAATTAACACAATTCCGTTGATTTTTGTCACAAAACTGTCATTGAATACAGCTAAACTTCTAATTTTGCTCTCGTTAAAATGCGTTAAAATCGTATTTATTTATACAGAATTTAGTAATTATTTTCATGAAAATATCTAATATTCAAATGATTAATGGTCTTAGAAAGCTAGCCGCAACTGTCTTATTGATCAGTTTGTCGCTGCTTAATTTCAATGCTTTTTCTCAAGGAGAAGCGCTTTTCAAGTCGAAATGTGCGACATGTCACCAAACACACAAAAATGGAACTGGTCCAAAATTGTTCCAGGTTCGTGACAAGTGGGCAGCTGGTGGTGCAAAGGAGGGTTCGATTTATACCTGGGTAAACAATTGGCAAACTGCTGCGGCAAGTGACCCATATGCTGCTGAGGTTTCAAAATGGTCTCCAACCGCAATGTCTGCATTCCCAGACTTGAAAAAAGAAGATATCGATGCGATTCTTGATTGGGTTGATGCTCAGCCAGATCCAGCAACTGTAGATCCAGGTGGCCCTACTGATGGAGCAACAGGTGAACTAACTACAGAAACAGAAGAAGAAGGCTCTATAGCTTGGATTTGGATTGTAATGGGTGTAATTTTCATCGTAGTAATCATGGCTGTTGGTGGAGTAAGAAGACAATTAAACATTGCAACTTCTGATGACCCAACTACGCAAGAGAAATTGACTTACGGTGAGGAACTAAGAACTTGGGCTTGGAAAAATAAAGTATATGTTGGTGTTGCAACTTTAATAGTAGTAATCTCCTTAATTGTTGGTTTCTTCCAATCACTTGCAATGATAGGTGTTGTAGAAGGTTACCAACCGTCTCAACCAATTGCATTCCCGCACGATAAACATGCTGGAATTAACGGAATCGATTGTAAATACTGTCACAATTCAGTAACAAAATCCAAACATGCAGGAATTCCTTCTGTAAACGTTTGTATGAACTGTCACAAACAAATAAATGGTGAAGGAAAACCATTTGCAGGAGAGATTCAAAAAATTTATAAAGCTGCAGGTTGGGATCCAAGTGGAGCAGGAAAATATACAGGAAAAGAGAACCCGATTGTTTGGAACAAAGTTCACGTTCTTCCTGACCATGTTTACTTTAATCACTCTCAACACGTTGTAGTTGGTGGTATTGATTGTAAACAATGTCACGGTGACATGACAACTATGACTGAAACAGCAAAAGTTCAACCTGTTGAAGAACTTAATAAAATCGAAGGAAACATCAAATTAACTAAACCTACTTTAACAATGGGTTGGTGTATTGAATGTCATGGCG
>JBILQY010000286.1:0-3962 GCA_044372955.1 Crocinitomicaceae bacterium
ATCAGCCTACGAGCTGACACTTTAACCGAGTGGCGAAAATTTCCAGAATGGATGTTGGATAAAGAGGGAGCGAAAAAATTGGGAATTGAAATTAAAGACAATTCAATGCAAATTAAGTACTTGAATTCAAGCATTATGAGTCGCCAAGAATTTAAGTATGGTTATTTTGAATGCCGTTGCAAAGCTCCAAAAGGAAAAGGATTGTGGCCTGCGTTTTGGCTCTTCGGACAAAATGGAAAGGGTGAAATTGACTTCATGGAAATCAAAGGAGAAAAGGAATATGAAACGCATGTGGATGTGCATGTTCCCGACAAAACAGACAAAGTACCAGGGTTTTTAGGCATCAAAAAAGATTGGGGTGGGTGGGTAAAACTCAACCATAAAATGACTGAAGAATGGATTGTCTTTTCAGGAATTTGGAAGCCGGGCTCATTGATTTATTATGTGAATGGCGTTCCTGTTTCACATTTCAAAGGTGATTTTGATGCTTCTATGAATTTGATTGCCAACCTCGCAAACGCAGTAGATTATGGCCCATTCAATCCCGGACCAGATGAAAGCACGATTTTCCCGAATGAGTTTTTAGTGGATTACATGCGCGTTTGGAAATCGAATGACGACCCATCGAATGCGCGTCCTGCCTTTAACTCCATAAAAGACGAGAATAAAGTATTGACCACTTCAACAATTCCTGAAACGAAAATCAAACGCAAAGTCGGATTGATTTACGACTCAAAACTATTCAAAAAAGAAATAGGATTTGTTGGTTTGATTCCTTTAAGTGATCGTCAATATCAAATTCAAGTGAATGGCGCAAAACTAAAAAATGCCCGAATAAAAATCATTGATACTTCTGGAAAAGTTGTTCAGGAACTTGTTCTAAATGCACAATATACCGTTCTAAATCTCAGCTCATTGCGAAGAGGCGACTACCAAATCGAACTCGAATTCAACGGCCAAAAACAACGCGTTGCGGTGGTGATTTAAAGGGATTTTTTGGTAAAAAATATGGATAAGGATTTGTAAAAGATTAGAAATTGTTTTCTAATTCGCTTTTTAAATCAATAAATAATTTCGACCTTTTCTCTTCAAAACAACTTCTTAATGGAAAAAATTTTACAAAATCAATTGCAAGAAATATTTTATTGATCTTCTGAATACAACTTCTTCTCGAAAACTCAAATGCCTTTTTTGAATCTGATGAGGGGCCTTTAATATTTTAAGGTTGTTTTTATTGATTATTTTAAGGGTTGTTTGAGTTTACTGGAGATTCTTAAACAAAAAAAATAGATTTGAAACCATTAAAATGGTTTTGTTACAATCGATATTCTACTAGGTGCGGGATTAATCCCGCACCTAGTAGAATGCCAAAATTTATAACGATTTCAATCGTTTGATTTTTAGAACATGTTCTAATTTTTACATTTTTCATTGGTAACAAAAAATAAGCTAAAACCCAACGCAAGCAATGTTTTCAGAAGATAAAAGCCCTAATTCAAATTGTTAAAAAACTGACTGCATTCAATTGTTTTATATTTTCAGGTAAATTAGAGAATTGATTTTTGCTTTCTTTCTGGGTGTATTACGCTTATAGGGGTTAGCAACATTGCTTAATTTGATAAATAGGACAAAAATGAGAATTTTCCAAACAATGTTATTAATTGTAATAGTGCAATTAGCAGTTAGTTGCAAAAAGGTAAAATTGAATGACCCCAATGAAGAGTTGGTTGGGGAATGGATATTAGTTAAAACCTATTCTATGAGTGGATTTGACACTTCTGATGATTTAAGAAAAACAAGGTGGAAAATAATGTCAGACGGGAAGTTGAAAATATATAAAAACGGTGTAAAGCAAAGTACAGAATCCTGGAAGCGTGACAATAAAATATTCTATGGACAATATATCGACTCTCTTCAAGATTTCAATATGATCAATGTGCCGGCAATTACAATAAGTAATCAAGGAACAAGACCATTTACTATTTCAGGAAATGAATTGATAATATCTGAATCTTACAGTTGTGGAATGGACTTTTATTTCGAAAGGAAAAAATAACAAAGCACAACAGCTCCACATGTGAGGGTGATTTGGTAACTTACCCAAACCCTTCATTATTGTAAGCTAGATTTGAGCAGGTACTGGTTCCTTTAGCTTTTGAGAAACGCCATTCCACAATTCGATGCGCATTTGAAGTGCTGCTTTTGCACTTTCTAGCACCTCGTTCCATTTTTGCTCGTCGTCGCCACACAATTCTTCAATCATTTTCAAAGAAATAGGACCGTGATCATCGCCATCTACTTCGATGTGTCGTTCGAGGTAATACAATAATTTAGAAATGTTTTTCTGACCTTTGGATTGCATTTCTTTCAAAATCTGAATAAACATTTCAGGAATCAAATCCTCGCGACCAAAAGTAAACACTGATGCGATGCGGTGAATAGCATTGGTTTGAAGTATGGAAAAAGTAAAATTGACAAAATTGCGCGTTGCTGGCTGAATGTCCACTTCATTCAATGCATTTTCAATTGAACTTCCATTTTCAACGAGTTCTAAAAAGTGATGAATCGTTTGGGTACTTGCACCAATTTCGTTCATGGCATCGAGGTATAATTCAAAGTGACTCGCTACCTCACCATTCCTGTCCATATCTGTTTCTTCACCAAGCACAATCTCATTTATAAAACGGCGCGTTGTCGGACTTCCAACAGGTTTCCAAGGAAGTTCTACGCAGGTCAATCCGCGTTGCAGTGCTTTAAGCAAACTCATAAAATCCCAAACTGCAAAAATATGTTGCTCCATAAACGCTTGGAAATCTTCTATTTCAATTACTTGTGCATAAAGCTGATGGGAAATTAATTCTTGACGTAAACTAGCTAGCTCGGTATTGATTCTGTTTAGATGCGGATTCATGAAGTGCTTTTTTTTTGAAATTAGTGTTTGAAAAAGAGGGAAAACGCTTTCTTTCTTCACCTCAGTATGAATTTAAAATTTGAGATAAAGCATAAAACATTTTTCTGCTTACAGTTGTTTTTCTTGCATGACGAACGAAGAATACTGCCATTACAGCGATTTACCTTCACCCATGGCTTACATGAATATTCAAAGGCCGATTGATTCGAAAAAGGAATTAGACGAGCAAGCAATTGATCGAATTATTGAAATGGCTTGGGAAGATCGCACACCTTTTGATGCTATCAAAGCGCAATTTGGTTTGGCGGAAGCTGAGGTAAAGAAACTCATGAAAAAAGAACTGAAATTTTCGAGTTATAAATTGTGGCGCGAACGTGTTGAAAAGTGCAAGACAAAACATGCAAAATCTCGCAATCCTGAAATAGATCGTTTCAAATGTAACCTGCAACGCACGATTACTCACAATAAAATTTCAAAACGCTAACCGAAATCAAGCTTCTGGTTTTGTTGTTATTCCATGTTTGTCTTTACTGTAATTGATTACTTTTGTTTGTACTTCCATTGACGAGAGGCAAAATATTGTTAATTTAAGTGCTGAGTTTTTTCAATCCTTAGACAAATTCCTAATTTTAGACCATGAGATTACTATTTATTGTTGCGTTTATTGGTTTATTTGCTTCTTGTGCCGACCTTCAAAAAAAGGAGCAGTTAGCTAAAATCGACGTCATGAACAAAACCTTGGACTCGTTGGAAAAAGAACTAATTGCACAAAAAATCGACACTATACCCGAACTCAAACTTGCTACAAGTACTGTGGAGTTGCGTATCAAGAAAAATTTATTTTTAGATAAAGTGGACGTTGAATTAGGCAAAAAAATGGACGCTTACAAACGGATGCGAAGAGCCTTGGGACCACTGGGTAAAGCGTATGGAAAAGTCAAAAAAAGCATTTCAGAAATGCGTGAAGCGCTAAAAAATTTATATTCAGATATCGAGAATGGACATGGCGAACGCGAAAAGTACGAGGAGTACATTACTTTTGAAAAAGATA
>JBILQY010000287.1:0-3956 GCA_044372955.1 Crocinitomicaceae bacterium
TTAAAATTATTTATCATGAAAACACCTTTATTTTTTAAGAAAATTGCCTTGGTAGGATTTTTCTTTTTAGCAGCAACACAATTGTTTGCTCAATCTGTTTACACCCAAAATGTTTCTGATTCTGGAGCTTGTGACGGATCTGCCTATATAGATTCTACTATTATTGCAACAGCTACAGATATTTTGTGGATTGAGGCAAACACTGGGATTCAAACAGGTGGGGTTTATATTTCAAACCTTTGTGAAGGGACTTACTCAGTTTCATATACAGACGGACAAGGAAATACAGTTTCAGAAACATTTACGATTGGTTCAAACTCGTCAAATCCGTGCGCAGGTTTCTATCTTCAACTAAATAGTACCATGCTTTCAACTCCAACATCTTGCGATGGAACAGCTTCTGTACAAGCGAATGGAGGAACAAGTCCTTACAGTTATTATTGGTCAAATAATGAGGCGCAGTCAACAATTACAAATTTATGCTCAGGTTATTTTACGTGTAATGTTGTAGATGCAAATGGTTGTCAATCAACAGGCACGGTTTGGGTTGCAAGTGATTCATTAAACAATTTTGATACAACAGTAGTAATTATCAACGATACGTACCCAGGAGATTCAATTCTTGACAATATTGGTTCACAGTTAGTTGCAGATTGTAATTTAGATATCGAACAAGTAGCGAGTGCTACAATTACCAATTCAGTTGTGAATAATTCCAGCGTAGATTTAACTTGGACTTTGTACGATGCGCAAGGTAATGTTTTGGCTACTTACACTGAAAACTATCCAACAGTTATTGATTCAACTGGTATTTATGAAGCAACAGTTGTAATAACTTGCATTGGTAAATCATTGGATAACTTTCAATTAACAATCACAGATCAAGTAGTTTTAAGTGGTGTTGCAAGTGTGTCAGAAAATAGTTTAAATGCCATTAAATATACTAATCCAATTGCTGAGGAACTAGCTATTCAATTTCCTTTAAATGCTGATTATCAAGTTTCTATTGTTGATTTAAGTGGAAAAAATGTTTACATCAATTCGTTCAATAACGCTTCAACGGCAAACATTTCTACGGCTAAATTAAACGCAGGAACTTACATTTTAACGATTTCTACTAAAACAGAGCAAATTGCTGTGAAATTGGTAAAATAAACAACACACTAGAAGCAAAAAGACCTTAGTTTATGATAACAATCGACATTGTTATTGGGTTTTCAAAAGGAGAAAAGGCTGCATTTGATAAAATCTATGCGGCCTTCTCCGCTTCTATGTTTGGAGTTTGCTTGCGTTATGCCCGTTGTCGTGACGATGCACAAGATATGTTACAAGAGTCATTTATCAAACTTTACAATGCACGTGAATCTGTGAATCCAGAAATGCCAATTGCTCCTTGGATAAAAACAATTACCATTCGCACTGCATTAAATTACATTCAAAAGAATTATTCCATTGTATTGATTGACAACGAATTAAAATTTGATCAAGCCATTTTTGAAGTTGAAAATGAACTAGACAAACAAGCCTTAATGGATAAATTGCTTAAAATTTTACAACAACTTCCAGATGGTTATCGAACAGTATTTAACTTATATACCATTGATAATTTGACCCATAAAGAAATCGCTGAATACTTATCTATTTCAGAAGGAACCTCGAAATCACAGTATTTTAAAGCGAAAAAAATGATACACGAACTTTTAGCAGTAGAAAAACAAGTGCTATGAAAGAAAATGATGAAATAGAGGATTTATTTGCTTCCAGTTTTGGGAACTTTGAAGAAACGCCACCTCAAGCAGTTAAATCTAACTTGGATGCTCAGTTATTTCCAAAAAATACGGTCGTTTCGAAAAAAAGCTGGAACTTAAAATGGCTTTTAATCCTTATTCCAATAATTGGTTTAAGCGCGATAGCATGGTATAATTCTCAAGCTACGTCTTCTTCATCTACAGCTAAAAATAACAACTCAACACCTTCTTCTAAAGTATTTAATAGTTCAAAAGAAAATTCAAAAACAACGGATAAAACCGCACAATTAAACGTTACAAAAGCTAATGAATCTAATAATAGTGATACTTCAATTAAATTAATTCAAATTACTGAAAATAAAAAATTTAATTCAGAAAATAAAAAATCAAAACAATCAATTGATTCGAATAAAGCATCTTTAAAAGGCTTCAACTCAACTAATACATCGAACGGAACTAAATTGTCCAAAAGCGAACAATCAAAAGAAACAAAAAAATCAAAGTTTGATTCAGGAATTAGCACGCAAAACCAAAAGAAAAAAACAAAAACGAAGCGAAATTCAACCAACAAAAATCAAAATTCGTTGACGACAACCGCGAACAATGAAAAACAAAATTCATCAAGAAGTGAAACCAAAATTCAAGAAGAAGTTGCTTTGAATGCGATTAATTCTACTACATCAAATGAGAATTCATTAACTCTAAATAATGCCGTTTTGCACGAATCGAAAGAAGAAACTTCAAGTTCAAAAAACGCATCAATTTCGCCCCAAGATTCGCTTGATAATTCAGCAGAAAACAGTTCCAAAGAAATGGATTCTAGTCAAATAACAATGGTTGAAAATAATAAAGTAAAAGATGAAGTTAAAAGTCCCAGTAAATTTATAACCAAATCATTATGGAGTATTTCATTTTATGGAGGAATCGCCAAAGGACTGTCTGTTTTAAATCCAGCTTCAACCTTGTTATCCGAACAACTCGGTTCTTATTTCAGCCTTGAAACGAGCTATAAATTTAATTCAAAAATTAGTCTTTCAACTGGATTTTCTTACGATGCTCATAAGGAAACTTACACGAAAGATTTTCTAACTATAGATAGTGTAGTGAGTAATTATACTGTTACCTACATAACAGATTCTACAAATACAATTATTGATAGTGTAGTCACTTATTTTTATGAGAATGACACAACTTTTAATAATGAAAATCAGATAATTAGCTACACTACCTTTTCGATTCCATTGTATTTAAACTATACATTTTTTTCAAAAAACAACTGGTCAGGTGCTATTAGCGCTGGAATTCGATTGAATTACTTTAAAATTACCGTCAATTCAAGCAGTGCCGCTTTTACAGCTCCAACACTGTCCAATTTTGGAATGCAATTTCAACTGCGACCTCAGATCAATTATAATTGGACTAATTTAAGTCTTGGAATTTATGGTTTATTTGGTTTTGATGCGAAACAAGCTGCAACTTGGTCTGATTTTACCCGAAACAGATTTACTTATGGAACTGGATTAGTTGTAAGATATCGTTTTTAAAGTGATAATTCAATTTCATAAAGCATTGATTTTTCACCGTCATTATCCGATGCCACGAAAAACCGATTTTTATCCGATGTTTCGCAAATAGCCTCCAGTTTAATTGGTGTGTTCGTGTCTTCAATCACAAATTGTTCAAATTGTATGCTCGTTTCTTGCTTTAAATCATGTATGTTAAAGCAGCCAATTGCACTTCCAATAATTTCACCATCATTGTACCAATCACTCGTGTTTTCAGCACTTGCAGTACAATAAAAGTTTCCAGATTTATCTACTAAAGCACCAGAAATCCCTAAATCAAAACCATTTAATTGATTCAGTTTTAGTTGATATATTTTTGAAGAGAAACTTGTGTTGTTTAATTTCAAAAAATCAAAAAAAGCTGATTGACTCACTTCAAAAATTGAATTTGTTCCGCGATTGAAGAAGAACATTCTTTCCTCAAAACAAGCTAATGCTTCGATATTCCAATCTTTAAATTCAATGCTATATTTTGTTCTGATTGCATCATAAAAAGGAAATAAATCAAATTGAAATGCTGTATCCGAGTTTAAATCAAACAGCTTCGCCAAATTTCTATTTTTCACTGTCGAACCAGAACCGAGTACTAATAAGAAAGTTTTATTTCTGTAATTAATCAAAGTTGATGCTTCAAAATCAGCTT
>JBILQY010000415.1:0-2791 GCA_044372955.1 Crocinitomicaceae bacterium
GGTCTGCTGAAAAAGTCAGAAATGAGCCAGATTCTAGACGCAGTCAATGAAGATGTATAGTAATACTTCAATTTGACTGCAACGAAGAAGATGGTTTATTTGCTTTCAGCGCTACTTCGTGGTCTGGCTAACAAAATTAAATCATCTTTGATGCAAGGAAGTTTCTAAAAACAACTAAAAAACCTTGCAACTAAAAGTATATTTACAATCTAAACACAAGATAAAATAAAGATTTTGTGTTTTTCAGCAGATCCTAAATTAGCGAAACCCTTGATTTATTCTAGGTTTAAAAACAACCAAAACTACAATTATGAATGTTTTTCGAAGTTCAAAATCAATAAAAATTAACAAACTTCTATCGTTAGCTTATATGTTCTTTTTGTTGTTTTTAATTGGAAGTTGTCGCGTTCCAAAAATGCAAGTACAAACAGAATACCTTCAACGAGAAATCACCACAAAATCTGGTCCAGAAGATATCGTTTTAGATACAGTAAGTACAAACTATCCGCGATTGATTATTAGCTGTGACAATCGTCGAACAACTGAAAAATCGGGTTTTATTCAAGCAATGGATTTAAAAACAGAAGAAGTAATTGTTTTAGAAAGAACCAATGAACCCACAAGTTTAGTTTTTCATCCACACGGAATTGATGTCGTTAAACTAAGCAATGGAACTTCTAAATTGTATGTTGTCAATCACAATGAAGTGGCAAATGAACAGTCAATTTTAATTTACGAAATCGCACAAAATCAACTCGTTTTTGAAAAGCAATTGACTGATAAACAATTAGTTTCTCCAAATGATGTCGCTGGAGATACTTCTGGAAAAATCTACACAGGTAACGAATTTCATAAACGCAACGCAAAAGCAAGCGCCTTACTTGGACTTAAAAATGGTTATTTCGTACAATTTGATGGTAAGCAATTTTCAAAAAGAGAAACGAAGTTCTGTTATGCAAACGGGATTGCAGTTTGTAAAGATCAATTGTTAACCGTTGGTTCCCGCAATCGTTTTCTGTACAAAGCTCCCCTTGATTTCAAAAATGATTCAAAAAAGCAGAAAATTACAAAACTCAGTGGAGCAGATAATATTTCTGTTATTGGAAACAAAGCATACATCGCTTGTCACGTCAATCTTTTTAAGTTTATCAAACACGCTAAATCAGCAAAGAATTCTTCGCCTACTGTTGTTTACGAAGTTGACTTATTAACGAATGAAAAAAAATTACTGTACACGAATACAAATGGTGCTATCAACGGAGCAGCTACTGCCATACTTTACAAAGGAAAACTCTATTTAAGCCAAGTTTTTGAACCTTATATTTTGGTGGTAAGCGGATTTTAAGCCTTTTCCCTTAAATCAAAAAAACAAACGGAACAATAAGCGGAATAAATTTTAAATAATTAATATAAAATACTGATATTAAATTAGTTAAATAAAGGAATAATAAGCGGAATAAAATAATATTAATTCGAAAAAATTATTAACTTTGGGGAGTGAATGAACATACTTTGTTTTATACCACTCCAAATACGATGGAGCCATTATTTCCAGAAGACGATTCCGGAAAACTAGTTGCTCTTGCGACAGAATTACTGATAAAATCTGCACGTTTATCGGGTACTTTAAACCCAATTACAAGAGCTGCTATAGCCGACTTCTTGCGCCCTATGAATTCCTATTATTCCAATTTAATAGAAGGACATGACACACATCCAATTGATATCGCAAAGGCTTTAAAAAATGATTACTCAGACGATAAACTAAAACGCGATTTACAAATTGAAGCTCATGCTCACATCAAACTTCACAAAGAAATCGGATTGGAAATCAAAGCAAAAAAATCCAATTTAAACCCAGTTACAATTCCATTCATTAAAAGTATTCACAAGCGATTCTATGAACACTTACCTCATTACTTCACTGAAGTCAAAAGCAAAGAAGGTAAGGTAATGCATGTGATACCTGGTGAATGCCGTGAAAATGAAGTTGAAGTAGGAAGACATATTGCACCATTTTCAGGAAATTTACCCTTGTTTTTAAATCGCTTTGAGGAGTTTTACGATCCATTAGCGCTCACCAACAGTTCTAAAATCCGACGTGTCATTTCAATTGCTGCAGCACACCATCGTTTAGCTTGGATTCATCCATTTTTAGATGGGAATGGACGTGTTGTGCGCTTGTTTTCTGACGCTTGTTTTATGTTTGAAGACATTGATGCATCTGGATTATGGTCAGTTTCTCGAGGTTTAGCCCGAAAAAAAGCAGATTACCAAGCTAAATTAGCAAACGCAGACTTAAAGCGCTTCAATGATTACGATGGTAGAGGGAATTTATCCAATAAAATGTTGGTTGAATTTTGCGAGTTTTTCCTTACAACCGCAATCGATCAAATTGATTACATGTATCGCATTCTTGATAGCGCTAAAGTCGTGGAACGAATTGAAGGTTTTGCTGAATTAATGGTTATCAAGAAAAAACTAAAACCTCAAATTAAATATATCTTGATAGATGTTTTCTTAAAAGGAAAAATAACCAAAGTCGACGCCATGCGAATCACCAACACATCAGATAAAACCTTAAAATTAATCATCGATTCCTTAATTGAATTGGATTTGATTGACACTGTTAAAGAAGGAGTGAATATGGTGTATTATGTGAAATTTCCTGTCAATTTTTCTCCTTTATTATTTCCAGGTATCTATCCCGCAGATAAAGAAATTGAAATGATTTTGAATGTGTAGTCAGAATCTTTATGCTTATCCGTTACTTTCTCTAATGAAATTGTAA
>JBILQY010000047.1:0-11077 GCA_044372955.1 Crocinitomicaceae bacterium
TGGGCTTTTAGTTCATCTTCCTTCACAGCTTTTGAAAAAGTACCATTCGCTAAAGCTGTTTCCAATTTCTTAGCATCTAATCCAATTTCTTTAGCGATCGCAACTAATACGCGTGTGTCGTCCGTATTTTTTCCATCCGTAAAATAAGCTTTGAATAATGCTTCTTCCACTTCCGATTGTTTGCCGTATTCTTTGGCGAAATGTAAAAATTGATGTGCTTTGAAAGAATTGGCAACCACTGCTTTCTCAAAGTGATATTCCAAATCAACACCGCGCGCCATATTCGTTGCGTAATCAGCCATAGATTTTGCTTCTTCCAACGGAATACCTTTGTTCTTAGAAAGATAATCCACAACAGAAAGCGTTGTATCCGTTTTCACACTTGGATTTAACTCGAAACTACGCCAAATAACTTCCACCTCCTCTTTGTGTTCAAACTTGGCAAGTGCACGTTCAAATTGACGTTTCCCAATGTAACAAAATGGACACATTACATCACTCCAAATCTCCACAACCAACTTTTCACTTGTTGCTGTTTTAACTACTGCTTTGGATTCTGGCGTATTTTGGCAACTCGCCGAACTCAATAAAACAGTAATTGATAAGGAAAGGAATCCTAACTTTTTCATAAATTTTTCAATTATGTAAAGTTCACTTACTATTTTGAATTAAACACAAAATCGCTTGTAAAAATTGTTAAGTTAAGCCATTCTATAACATCTTACATTTTTCGGTTTAATCGATCACTTTGAACCGTTAATCGCATTTTGGGGTAATAAAACAATAAAATCTGTTGGTAATCAAATCCTTTTCGAGACATATTCATCGCACCTTCTTGACACAACCCAACACCATGACCAAAACCTCTACCTTTTAGTACCACAAACTCACCTTCTTGGCTACAGCTAAAAAACGTTGATTTCAATTGAAAAGCTTCACGTAAATCGCGCAACGGAATTCCATAAAACGGATGAATGAAAAAAGCATGTCGTTCCAATTGTTGGAAATTATACAATTGATAATTACTCAAACTGTCCCAAATAGGAAAATCGTATTTGTTAACCATAAACGCTTTCCACTCATTTACAGGAATCTTTTTTTCCCAAGTTGCTTGTCGTGTTCGGATGCAAAAAGTGTCTTTAAAGCTATCAAATCCGGGCAAGGTTTCATTCCAAACGTAATCAGGTTGGCACGTTTGTCCTCCACAATTGGCATGAAAATAAGTAGCGTACAGGTTATTCTTTTCGTCCAACATCACTAAATTTTTGGTTTGTCGCACCGCGGAATCAATCACTGCAGCATTCAATCGTCGATGCAAATACGCTTGACAATGAACGCGGTCGCACAAATTAAAGCCATCAGCGGCGTGTTTATTTTTGTACTTCAGCGCATACGTGCGGCTAATAACTGTTTGAGCCTTGTAATATTCCAAATTCTGCCCTGTTCCCGATTCCGATTCAACTACACCTTCCAAGTATTGGTCGATATCTATTAAATTGATAACCTGAACTTTACTTGACTTATTCGTCAACTCAAAATCTCCTTCGTAACTCCTTTCTTTGATGGCTGGTGTTATGGGTTTTAGCTTCGCATTATTTTCCGATTTCTCATGAAATAAATATACTTTCAGTGAAGAAAATAGATAGATATTATTCAATTTCACATCGAGTTTATTGGAAATTCCGAGATTGATGGTAAGCAAATCTGCGGGCACTAATTTGCGCACAAAACCAGTATCGTTCATTAAAAAATAAGTTCCTGAGCCCGGTTGAAAAGTCATTGATTTGATATTGCTTTCGGTAAAAATACTGATGCGCATCGTTTGAGAGAAACCAGTCCACGAAAGCATTATCACCAATAAAACAATCCAAAAACGCATTTATTTTCTTTATAAATTTTGCAACATATTTTCAGCAATTCGGGCACTCGCGCCTTTTTCGCCCAAAAGTTGCACCAAATTATCGTAATCTTTAATCATTTTGCTTCTCCCCTCTTTCCCTTCCTCAATCTTTCCTAACTCAGTTACGATTTTTTGAACCGAACATTCCGCCTGAATCAATTCTTTTACCGCCGCTCTATCCAAAATCAAATTCACCAAAGAAATGTATTTGATATGAATCAAACTTCGGGCAATCCAATACGAAGCGGGAGAACTCTTGTAACATACCACCTGTGGAACTCGAAATAAGGCAGTTTCCAAAGTTGCAGTTCCTGAAGTAACAATCGCCACATTCGCCACATTTAGAATCGAATACGTTTTACCTTGAATAAAATCGACACCTTCGACTTTGAATTTATCGTAATACGAAAGATCGAGGTTTGGCGCACAAGCTACTAAAATATGATAGTGCGAAAACTGTTTTGCGGCTTCCAGCATTATCGGTAATTTCCGCTCAATTTCTTGCTTGCGGCTTCCTGGTAGAATGGCTAAAATCGGTTTCTGAAACGAAGGTAAATCTTCTTGGTGTTTTGTTCTAAAATGCTGCACCTCATCCAAAAGCGGATGGCCGAGGTAATTTACATCGATTTCATATTGCTTGTAAAAATCTTTCTCAAAAGGAAGAATGCAATACATGCGCTCTACCGATTTTTTGATTTTAAACACACGGTTCTTTTTCCAAGCCCAAATTTGAGGCGAAACGTAGTAAAACACACGAATATTTTGTGTTTTTGCCCATTCCGCTATGCGTAAATTAAAACCGGGATAATCCACTAAAATCAAGACATCAGGTTGAAAATCAAGTATTTCCTTCTTGCAGATTTTAAAGTTCTTCAGAATCGTTTTCAAATTCAACACTACTTCTAAAAAACCCATAAATGCCAACTCGCGAATGTGTTTTTTGATCACCACTCCTTCTTGCTGTAAGCGATCTCCACCCCAACCTTGAAATACAAGATTTGGTTGAAGGCGCTTCATTTCATGCACTAAATTCGCTGCATGTAAATCACCAGAAGCTTCGCCAGAAAGAATGAAAATCTTTTTTGTCACCTCGATTATAGAATCAAATTAACGTAAATCATGTACGGAACATAGACAAACATACTTAAAAGTATTCCGCGAACGTAAGGGTATTTATCGGTGTTTAAATACATGTAAAACCAGATTAAATTGGAAATCAAGCCCAACGAAAGGTCTTTACTTCGATGCACATCTGATATTTTGAACTGTTCCCACAAATAATAAACGCTTGTGTCTTGTACAAATGAGAGAAATAGAAAGACAACTGGCAAAAACACAATCGGTGAAATGAGTCCGATAAAAAACCCAATGATATTTTCTTTTGAAATATTAATTCTCATCTTCTAATGATTTATATTTTTCAATTGCTGCATAAGCTGTTAAGTCATATTGCGTTGGAACTACACTCACAAATCCATGTTTGAGCGCATGTAAATCCGTATCGGGACGTTTGTCCATATCCGAAAATTCGCCCGTTAGCCAAAAATAAGGTTGTCCATATTGATCTAATCTTTTCTCGAAACGATCTGCCCAAAATGCGTGCGCTTGGCTACATACTTTTATGCCTTTAATCTCCGAAATAGACAGCTTCGGAATATTCACATTCAAGCAAATTCCTTTGTCCATCTTCGACTTTAAAACTTGCATAACGATTTTGGTTGCATAAAATTTCGCTGGTTCAAAATCTGCCTCTGCGGAATAATCTGCAAGTGAGAAACCAATCGACGGAATCCCTTCCATTGCACCTTCAATCGCTGCGGACATCGTTCCTGAATACAAGACATTGGTCGAAGAATTTTCTCCGTGATTGAAACCTGAAAGAATCAAATCTGGTTTGCGGTGCAAGACTTCATAAATCGCCAATTTGACACAATCAACCGGTGTTCCTGAGCAAGCATAAGCAGTTGTGTCTGCAAAAAGACTTGTTTTTTTCAAGCGCAACGGATCGTGAATTGTAATCGCATGTCCCATTCCAGACTGCGGTTTGTCGGGTGCAACCACCACCACATCTCCAAATTGCTTGGCTACTTCCACTAAGGCATGAATACCTTTCGCGTTGACGCTATCGTCGTTAGTAACCAAAATTAAATGTTCTTTTTTCATAGCTCGGTGGCTAAAATAGCTATATTCTACCTAGCATTTATTACATTTGGAAACTTATATGAACAAAAATAAATTAATAACTCCCGACCAACGTTACGGTTTTTGCTTGGTTGCAATTGCTCCCATTCGACGCGCGCCAAGTGACACTTCTGAAATCGTTTCGCAATTACTTTTTGGCGAACCAATTGAAGTTCAAGAATTTGGAAGACCGTGGGTAAAAATCCAATCGTACTTAGACGGTTACGAAGGCTACATTGACGGAAAGCACATTTTACCCTTGACACCGAAAGAATTAAAAAAATGGAGTGATAGCAAAATTTATTTGGCAACGCCTTTCACTTACTTGCAAACACCTTGGGGAAAACAATTGATTTCGAAAGGAAGTTTGGTGGGTGATTCAGCTCAATTTAAGATTGGTGATTTTGATTTTGAACTGCACGCTTCACCCCTGCCCGCTTCAAACGACTTATGGGAAAACGCATTGGATTATCTCAATTCTCCTTATTTGTGGGGTGGAAAAAGTATTTTCGGAATTGATTGTTCCGGTTTTACACAAGCTATTTTTCGCCTACAAGGAATCAATCTCCCACGTGATGCTTATGAGCAAGAAGAATTGGGTGAAAGCATCGAATTTTCGGAATCAAAATCAGGTGATTTAGCCTATTTCACAAACAAAGCAGGCAAAGTTATCCACGTTGGAATCATTGGCGAAAACAATCAAATCATTCACGCTTCTGGCCGCGTGCGCATCGACGAATTGAAAGAAAATGGTATTTGGAATGAGGAAATGGAATTGATGACGCACAGTTTGAGCTCGATTAAAAGGGTGGGGTGATTTTAATGCTTGATTTTTGATGCTTGATGCTTGATTTTTGATTCAGTCGTGGTAGATTATGGTTGATGACACTGTAATTAGTAGGTCATAATTGAAGTAAAACTAGAGAGATTTATACTCATATTAGTACAAGAAATTTACAACAAATACGTTCTCCTTTTTATGATTTGTAAAATGTTGTTTTTATTTTTATAAACTTTCATTAATGAGAAATAGCACACAAATGTATGTTGAGCTTCAGAGAATTTATGAGGGTTTTAAGTAAGTTAGTAACAATAATTAACCAATATGAGATTTTCACAAAGACAGGGAATTACTGAGATAAAAGCACAACTCGAAAAAGATGAACTAAGTGAAGAATTGTTAAACTCATTGTGGACACTAGTATTAGAGGTTGTTATCGACTTAAGAAGTAACGTAACTCAACATAGCGAGCGACACTCTCCAAAATCCATTTATTTTAGAGAATTATGGATGCACTTCTTTTAAGAACCAATTGATGAATTACCCTCGACTCGCGGTCAAGTAGATGCATATGAAGCAAAAGCAATCGTCCGTAACTGGTTTTTCAAAGCTGAATGGTTTGAAGTCTTAGATTTCATCGAATTTACGTCAAAGTATCATGATCAATTTCAAGAAGTGTGCAATGTTTACTTAAAGCGTGAAATGTCTGCATACCGATTTATTGATGGTATGCTATGTGAAATCAACTCTAAAGAAGAAGTCGTTGAACTTGAAAACGCATTAATAAATACCGACCCGTTTACACCTGTAAAAACTCATTTAAAATCAGCAATTGGATTAATGTCTAACAGAGACAATCCTGATTTTCGAAATTCCATAAAAGAATCGATTTCTGCTGTGGAATCATTATGTATGATTATACTAAATGACGACAAAACCACCCTCGGCCAAGCTCTTAAGGAAATTGAAAAAAAACACTCAATTCCAGGTAGTCTTAAATCTGCTTTTAGTGCCTTGTATGGTTATACTTCTCATGAAGGAGGAATTAGGCACGCCCTTCTTGAATCAGGTGTTAGTGTAAATTTTGAAGAAGCCCGATTCATGCTTGTTACCTGTTCTGCTTTTATTAATTATCTAATTTCGAAACTTTAAATGTTACTAACATCAACTAAAAGCCACGGGCTGAACGACAATAACCGAGAAGCCCGAGTATCCTAGTTAAGAAACGTTAGCAACAACTTAAATCAACATTTCCTAAAAAGAAACAATATGAGATGGTCAAAATTAAAATCTGAAATTGAGAATCGATTTTGTGATTCACTTCAGAAACGCATTTCAATTTACAGCACAGCATATGGAAACTGCACATGTGGGCATGCTTGGATAACATTAGACAAAAAAATCATTGCTAATTTTTGTACAAGAGCCTATTTTAATAAAAGTATGGGCAATCTTGATAATGGAAAATATGATGATTTGAAAAATACATACGGAGAATTAAGCCGTCAGGATATTTACGAATCATGCTGGTCATATGTACATGATTTGTCGATTGAAGACGCATTAAAATCAGAAGATGCACTTATTCAAACTTTGTCAGTAATTGATAAGCGTGTTGGAAAAAGAAGACTCAAACAATTAGAAGTTGAACTAATGCATCCACTTGCTAAGTTTTTACTTGAAGAAAGATTAAAAGTTGAGAATTTGATTATCGAAGCATTCTAAATCATAATGAGTAGCTGCGAACATGCATCAAAAGCAATCGCTGAATTTTGGTTCATTGCTCGTTTCTTTTTCCTATTTTCGTTTCTCATAGTGGAGATTCTCAGTCAATAAGCCGCGACTGATTCTGGCGCAGGAGTGTTAAGAAAAAATTAAAAAAAAATCTCGCTTCGAATAATAGAACGGTAACTTAAAATTTAATATTCAAACAATCATTTTCTTTCTAACATATAAAATCAATGAGAAAGTTTATCAAAAAAACACTAGTAGTACTAATTAATTTATTTCTTTTTTCAATAGGTTTTTTTCTATTTAATAATGTTACTTATGAAATAACTAAATACACTTTAGATAATGAAATTATTGATGGTATAATAGTTATAGGAACTTTTACAGTTACAATGTTTATTTGCGTTCGTGCACTTCCAAAAATTAGGATTTTAAAACATTTTATTACTGGATTATTTTTTCTAATATCATCAATTATAGTTTTTTTGATTTTCTATTTAAATTACAATTTAACTTTTGAAGGAAAATATAAAAGATACAAACTTAGATTTTCGAGTCAAATTGAGCAAAAAGTTTATCTAAGTATCGATTATATCGAATGGGCAAATTCTACTGAAGTTGAATTAGATAAATGGTTAGCAGTTGATAGTGTTGATGTACGAATTGATCGTGGAATATTTGGGATTCAAACTTTCTCAAACAATATTGAATTAGTAGAAAACAGGAATTGTAAACCACCAAAATTTTACGAGACTTATGAAGATGGTGGAATATACTATTCAAAACAAAGATGTTTTACCGAAGCTATTAAAGTTTATAGTGAAATGATTAACGCATATCCAAAACTTCATAGCGGTTATTATTATAGAGGACGTATTCAATTAATTAAAAAGAAATACGATTTAGCCTTAAATGATTTTAAAACAGCTCTTAAACTTCTAATCAGCTCTGTAGATAAGAGCAAAATGGATAGAATTAAGAAAATCAAAATGCAAAAATATTTATCGAAACTAATTAAATCTGTCAAGACGGATAAACAAGTAAAAATTGAACATTATCTTGAAAATTCAAAAATTAAATACGAACTTGAAACTTATCTAACATTAATAAACTATTGTAACAGTAAATTATAAATGAACATGATAATTAAATCACAACCGAAGTTAGTCAACTAAAATAATTTTAAAAATCGGCTCCTTTGCATGGCGTAAAATCGTAACAATTATAATGACAAAACACATTACAACTACATTATTCATACTTTTAGCTTCTGCATTAACTGCCCAAACTAAAGAAAAAACTTTCTTTGTGGGTGATGTAATATCAGATACAACAACATTTGTGGGTAATAGCCCCAGAAAAACTTTAACACCTATTTTGAAGTCAGAGAATAAAATCGAAATCCGTTTTATTTCCTCTACTTCATTTTGCCAAACAACTTATTTAGTTATGATCTTCAACAAAGATTGGAGTGCAAAATATTATTACTTCAATACTGATTCCGACTCTTTATTGCATAAAGACATAACAAATAAGACTAACATTGATACCGTTTTCTCAAGGCTTGTATCCAACAATATATTCTCACTGCCAAACCAAGATAGTTTAAGGACAGTAAAGTATGAATATCATCCCGAATCGAACGAGTTTATCGGCTCAGGAATGGGCTTTTGTGATGGGATCTGTTATTACATTGAATTCAAAGTCGGTAACTATTACAGACGCTATAGTTATTGTAATCCAGAAAGTTATTCGGACTTTTATCCACATGTATATGAATTGAAGAATTTTACAAACATTGTTGAAATATTTAACGAATGGACGAAAGAATAAATGGTGGTAACACACTTCTAGCGCAAGAGCCGGAGTCTTGATTACGAAACATGAATAATTGAAAACAAAATGATCTTGATCGCAAATAAAACTAATTTTAAAAATCGGCTCCTTCACCAAGCCCAAAACCGTTTTCCTAACCGTATAAAAAATCTTCAAACAAATAAAACTAAATAGTGAATATGAATGAACCGACAATGATGCAATTGACAAAATCGTTAATTGAAAGTATAAATCCAGAAGAAATCATTTATGCAGAAATGGCAGGTGGTGGTGCAATGGGAAATGCAGGAGGAATTATGTTGTATATTATTAAAGACGACACACTAATTTGCTACGAAACAAAAGTATTCAATGATGAAGAAATTTACGTGCAAGCAGAAGAATTATTACTTAAGTATCAAGACAGCTTAAAATATCCAGACATAGAATTACAGGATTGTTTGTTTGACCACTTTTATGGCGGAATGGGTAATGATGTTTTTGTGAAAAAGAATATAAATCTTGAAATTAATGAAGGGTATTTCATCTATAAAAAAGACAACATAGAATATATAATTCTAGCTTCAGTACAAGGAGTTTTTAATAGTGTTGTTTATGCAATGAAAAATCCTAAAATTGATTGAATATAGAAATGATATTGGGACAAAAGGTTTGACAAACCAACTCCAAGTTGTTTGAAAAGATATATTTTTAGCTGATATATAGATCGTAAAAAACTCAGAAAGGGTTTAGCTTCGCTGCTACTACGTGGTTTAAACGAACTGACGTTAGCAAACATAATATTAACACACAAATCTTTTATGTTAATACTAATTGTACGTATTTTTGTACAAAATATATTATTATGGTAATTGCAAATATTTCAGATTTCAGAAAAGACATTAAGTCTTATTTTGACAAAGTTGCTAAAAACTTTGAAACTCTTATCATCAACAGAGGTAAAGATTCCGGAATTGTTGTTATGTCACTTGATGAATACAATTCTTTAATGGCAACAAATTATGAATTATCTTCCCGCATGAACGAAAAACGTCTTGATTCTGCAATTGAAAAACTTAGAGCAGGGAAAACATTTTCAAAAGATTTATTAGAAGAATAAAATGAAATATGTTTTTGTTGATGAATCCTGGGAAGATTATTTATATTGGCAAAAAATTGACAAGAAAAAAGTCAAGAAGATAAATGATTTATTAAAAGATATTTCCAGAACACCATTTGAAGGTATCGGTAAACCTGAACCTTTAAAACATAAATACGCGGGATTTTGGTCTCGAAGAATTGATGATGAACATAGACTAATCTATAAATTTCAAGAAGATGAAATTATAATAGTTAAATGTCGTCATCACTATGATTAATTACGTTTGCTAACTTTAAAAAAACTAGCAGAAGAAAGCACAAATTAAAAGCCCTGAACGTGGACTTTTTTTATTAGATCAAATTGACCGACTAACATTTCTATTGAAAGGAAAACTCAAAAGAAATAAAGAACCTACTTTGATGGAAAGGGATAATGATTCTTTTGCGGAGAGAATAAACACTTCATTAACTGCAATTTTTGCGGAGAAAAGTTTGTTTTGCGGTGTAAAAGTTGTATTTTTACCGCACACTTTGCGGTGGTAATTATGTACATACACGAAAGAGAAAATTGGACAAACTTTTTTTGGGATAACGATAAGTTAACACCCATCTTGGCTTCTGTAAGGCATTTACAAGGACGTTTATTGGGTCGTATGGAAAGCTTAGGTTTCGATTTTATTGAGCGTGCCACTTTGGAATCGCTTATATTAGATGTTATAGATACATCAAGAATTGAAGGTGAATTTTTAAATCCCGAACTTGTACGATCGTCTATCGCCCGAAAATTAGGTATTGAAAATGCTGATTTTATAAAGACACCCCGAAACATTGAAGGAATTGTTGATGTCATTTTAGATGCTACACAAAATTTCGACAAACCACTCTCAGAAACACGCCTTTTAGGTTGGCATAACTCCCTTTTTCAAACAGGTTTTAGTGGTTATCTACAAATTGACGTTGCCAAATATCGTTCAGGTGGTATGAAGGTAGTTTCGGGCAATTTTGGTAAAGAAAAAATACATTTTGAAGCACCTTCAGCCGACAGGGTTCCGCTCGAAATGGAACAATTTTTAAATTGGTTGAATAGTGATACAAGTTTAGATTTAGTTTTGAAAGCTATCATTGCTCACTTTTGGTTTGTTACAATTCACCCTTTTGATGATGGCAATGGACGAATAGCAAGAGCGATTTTGGATATGTGGTTAGCGAAAAGCGATAATAGTAAGATTCGTTTTTACAGTTTGTCAAACCAAATCTTTAAAGAACATAAATTCTATAACAACATTATTGAAAAAGCACAAAAAGGATCATCAGAAATCACTCAATATTTAGAATGGTTTCTTGGTTGTTTCAAAAGAGCGTTAATTGCAAGTGAAGAAAATTTGGAAATCATTTTGGACAAAGCACATTTTTGGGACAAACACAAAACAACCAACATTAACGATAGACAACGACTTGTAATCAATTATCTGTACGACAATTACGGTAAAGAATTGGGATTTTTACGAACATCAACTTACGCCAAACTTACCAAATGCTCGACAGATACAGCTTTGCGAGATTTGCAA
>JBILQY010000338.1:0-3502 GCA_044372955.1 Crocinitomicaceae bacterium
CGAAAGAAATGTTGAAATCAGAAGACAGCGGAAAGAAAACAAATTATATTATTTTAAGTCCCAAAAAAATAAGAATACCTAAAATAACGGATGAAAAAATACCAACACCCAACATCTAACCGAATAGTCGAAAAAGCCAGCATAAAAAAAAAGTCTAACATTCAAAAAACTAGCAGAAGAAAGCACAAATTAAAAGCCCTGAATGTGGACTTTTTTTGTTAGATCAATTTGACCGACTAACATTTCTATTGAAAGGAAAACTCAAAAGAACTAGAGAACCTTCTTTGATGGAAAGGGATAATGATTCTTTTGCGGAGAATAAACACTTCATTAACTGCAATTTTTGCGGAGAAAAGTTTGTTTTGCGGAGAATAACGATTACATTCACCGCAAATAAAGCGGAGATTAAATAAAAATGTATATCTACGACAATTCAAATTGGCCAATTTTTGATTGGAACAGTGAAAAACTTTTGCCTTTGCTTTCGTTTGTAAGAAACAAACAAGGAAAGTTAATTGGAAAAATGGGAACATTAGGTTTTGAACTTCGGAATGAAGCCAATCTTGAAATTTTAACGCAGGAAATTATTAAATCAACTGAAATTGAAGGAGAATTTTTAAACAGAGAGCAAGTAAGGTCATCAATCGCTAGAAGGCTTGGACTGGATATCTCAGGATTAGTGTATTCTGAACGCCATGTTGATGGAATTGTTGATTTGATGATTGATGCGACGAGGAATTTCGACAAAGACCTGGATAAGGAGCGACTTTTTTCATGGCATTCAGCACTCTTTCCAACTGGACAAAGTGGGATATATAAAATCGTTGCGGGGCATTGGCGTGACGATTCAACAGGGCCAATGCAAGTTGTTTCAGGAGCATTAGGAAAAGAAAAATTTCACTACCAGGCACCACCAGCGGCTCTAATTGAAAATGAAATGAGGCTATTCTTTGATTGGTTCAATTTGGAACAGAAAACGGATTTGGTGCTCAAAGCGGCTATTGCACACCTGTGGTTTGTGACAATCCACCCATTTGAAGATGGAAATGGAAGAATTTCTAGAGCATTAAGTGATATGTTGCTAGCTCGTTCTGATGAACAATCTTACAGATTCTATAGCATGTCGACTCAAATACGAAAGGAACGCAATTCTTATTATGATATCTTGGAAAAAACTCAAAAGGGTGGTTTAGATATTACAAAATGGATCGAATGGTTTTTGAATTCTCTATTACAAGCAATTGAAAATTCTGAAAAAGTTCTGGAAAAGATAATTTATAAACATTATTTCTGGATCAAAAACGCTAATATTAATTTAAATGATAGGCAAAGGACGATTTTGAATAGGTTAATGGATGATTTTCAAGGAGTTCTAAACACTACAAAATGGGCGAAAATTGCCAAGTGTTCACAAGACACTGCTTTACGTGACATTCAAGACTTAATTGAAAAAGAAATATTGATAAAAAGTGAATCTGGAGGTCGAAGTACAAATTACCAAATAAAATCTATTGAAAAATAAGCAGACTAAGTTTGTATAAAGCATTATCAGAGGGAGCTTAATCAACCCATTATTGCTTTCAAAACCAAATGGTTAACTATAAATTTGGACTCTTTTTAAATTTCTCAAAAAGTTCTTCTGCTGCTTTAAAGGCTGTAATTTTCCCTTGTTGAATCGCTTCTTCTTTAAGGTTTAATGCTGTAAGCCATTCCTGTTTTCCAAAAAACTCTTGTTGCAATAAGAAACTTAAATGCTCCCGTAAAACGCTCAATTCTTGATTTTTACGATTTTGAAGCAGCCAACCATTCAAGGTTACTTGATTGAAAAAACTTTCAATAGTCGCCCAAATCTCATTCAATCCTTCATTTTGTAAACTACTACAAATCTGAGAAGTCGCAATCCATTGACTTTCCTTTGCGGGAAATAAATGTAGAGCATTTGCATACTGACTACGCGCTTGTTTGGCTTTAAGTAAATTTTCTCCGTCAGCTTTGGTTATAACAATTGCATCTGCCATTTCCATGATTCCACGTTTGATTCCTTGTAATTCATCGCCAGCACCAGAAAGCATCAACAATAAAAAGAAATCAATCATTGAATGAACAACCGTTTCCGACTGCCCCACTCCTACTGTTTCAATCAAAATAATATCGTAACCTGCAGCTTCACATAAAATAATTGCCTCGCGTGTATTTCGCGCAACTCCTCCTAAATTGTTTCCTGTTGCAGTTGGACGAATGAATACATTTTCTTGTTGTGACAACCAATTCATGCGGGTCTTATCTCCTAAAATACTGCCTCCAGTTACATTTGAAGAAGGATCAATTGCCAATACAGCCAATTTCAAACCTTTATCTAAAACGATTTTTCCAAAAGATTCAATAAAAGTACTTTTACCAACCCCTGGAACCCCTGTAATTCCAATTCGCCATGCTTTTTTCTGATAAGGCAAGCAATTTTGAATCAACACACTTGCCTCTTTTCGATCACTCGTAAGTTGGCTTTCAACCAAAGTAATTGCTGCACTCAACGCACTCCTATTTCCAGAAATCAAGTCCGGCAAAAGCGTTTCCGCATTCAAACTTTGAATCCGTTCTTTTCGCTTTCGAAACCAGTCGTTGAGTTGCGATTGATTAGGCATGCATTAATTCCTTAAGCGCTTCGATTGCTTGTTTGATATTGTTTCTTATTTCCAAAACCGATGCTTCCATCATGTAACAAGGCGCTGTAATGACTTTATTTTCACGGTCAACTAATATTTCTCGAATCGTTTTTTCTTCTGTTTTTGCTCCAGTTGCTTGTAAACCAACCTCAAACATTGGAATTTCATAAGGTGAATCTTCAGCCGAAGAACCGATTGTTAAATTCAAATTCACAGAAGATCCTTCAAACGCCTTTGCCAATACAACGGGACTAACACAAAGCGCCACAATAGGTTTCCCAACATTTATCATGTTCACTAATAACAATTTAACATCGTCACGAACCGTTCCATTTGGCCCATCAAAAGCCCATGTTGTAAAGTTTTTTGCGCTACCAAATCCTCCAGGAATTACCAAAGCATCAATATCAGCTGGTTGAATTTCTTTAATTTCTTTAATCGATCCACGTGCTATTCGAGCTGACTCCACAAGCATATTTCTTGATTCGGGCATTTCTTCACCTGTCAAATGATTGATAACGTGGTGTTGATTGGCATCAATTGAAATGCAAGTATATGTTGCGCCAATTTCTTCAATCGCTAGGAATGTGAGCACTGCTTCTTGAATTTCAGCTCCATCATATACTCCACAACCTGATAATAAAACTCCTACGTTCATAATTTTTAATGTTGAATTTTTAATGTTGAATGAACCTCTCACTCTTAACTCTTCACTTTTAACTCTTCACTTTTAACTTTTAACTTCAATCAAATCCGAATAAATCTTCTCATACATTGGAAGTATTTTTTCCAAGTCAAATATTCGAGATCGTTCTTTCGCATTCTTTTTAAAGGTTGGT
>JBILQY010000290.1:0-3936 GCA_044372955.1 Crocinitomicaceae bacterium
TCCAAAAACTACAAGAATCATTTATTCTAATTTATAAATTTTGCTGTTTCCTTATTTCTCAATACTTCAAAGAACTTTTTCTGTGGTTAAAAATTAACTTCTTAATTATTAACTTCGACTTGTTTAAAACCCAATCTCTTTTGTTTGGGGTTGCAAAGGTAGAAACATATTTTAAACTGACAAGCTTTTTTTTCAAAAAAATATTTTTTTTTATTTTCGAGTCTCACACCTCTTTAACAAAAACTAATACTGAAATGTCAGAATAAAGTTTCAAATTTTCAATTTTTAAAATCCGTTTACCGTTGCAATCGGGGTGCAAAGATATGTACTCTTTTCTGATATTTGCTAACTTTTTTTGATGTTTTTTTCGAATTTATTCATCATCGATAAATAAATCACTAAAAATCAAAAGATTAAAAACAAAATAAAATCAACATTTTATTGTTTAAATCACTGTTTAACTAGGATTTCTTAAGGTTTGTTCGAATTTCTGTATAGAATGTTGCTTAACTAATTCATCAAAACTTAAATCAAATAGACTCTTGTCGTCCAATAATTGACCCAATGGGTAATAGATTACTGTCTGATCTTGATTAAAACTCTTGCTAATAATAGAAGAAGAATCAATAATTAAGCAATTGTTTATTGAAATAGGGTTCTTTAAATCTATTAAAACGATAAAAAAGGCTAGCTGAATTGAATTCGACTTTGATAAATGTTCACCTTTATCGTCTAAAAATCTATTTCTTGATAATACTAAACCTATTTTGTCCTTATAAACGGTAATCTCTGAATTGCTTAATTGATTGAAATATGGAAACAATCGTTTTAAATCAAAAAGATCATTTTTTGTTAGAGGAACCTTATCGATAACTCCTGTTTTTTGACGAGCTATTCTTAACCAATAGCGAATTGCAATAGTTGTTAATACAACTGTAATGACTCCTGCAATTTTTGCAAAGGATAAATACTCATATACTACTAATATAGGAATAGAAAAAAGTGTAAAAAAAATTACCGTCAACCAAAGAGGAAAACGGTAATTAAGTGTTTTTTTATTAAAAGTCATAAATTAGTCAGCTATCCATTTATCATCAAGCATTTCGCCTTTAATAGTTACATTTTTTGTTCTTGCATAATCTTCAGCTGCAATTAACATTTGTTCTTTCGTGTCGCGTCTAATTAATATAGAACTTGAACCTTGTGATTTTACTTCTATGTAGAATCCGTTTTTCAATCTCGCAGGCCGTGTTGGTGGTCTTCCCATTTCTCAAAATTTAGTCAAATAATATCTAAATATATATAGAATAATTGAATTAAAGAAAGGTTTTGTGAAATTTTATGAATCTAGTATTCTCAAAGTACACGTCAACCTTCAATATATAAAGACTATTTTTGCAAAATGATTAATTTAGAAAAGTTAGGTTACTATCTTCCACAAGGGTTTTTATTTCATCAGATAAACTTACAAATAAACAAAGGCGACAAAGTTGGATTAGTTGGTAAAAATGGTGCTGGAAAATCCACTTTATTGAAAATTCTGTCTGGATCATTAAAACCAACAGAAGGAGCTGTCCATTTACCTAAAGGCTGTACGATTGGATATTTAACACAGGATATTGTTATCGACACCACTCAAAGTGTCTTTGAATATTTGAACGCTTCAAACGAACGAATTAATTATATCCGAGAAAAACTAGATTTCATAAATAAAGAACTTACAACAAGAACCGACTACGATAATGATAGTTATCTAACAATGCTGGACGAGTTGAGTGATTTAAATCACGAGTTTCAGGTTATTGAAGGTTTTCAGTGGGAAGAAAAAATTAATTCAACATTAAAAGGATTAGGTTTTAGTGAAGTTGAAATTGAGCAAAGCTTAAATACATTTTCTGGAGGATGGAAAATGCGTGCAGAATTAGCTAAAATTTTAGTGAATAATCCCGATGTAATTTTATTAGATGAACCTACAAATCACCTTGATATCATTTCGATTAGTTGGTTAGAGTCCTATTTACAAAAATACGAAGGTGCTGTTATTATTATTTCTCACGATAGACTGTTCTTAGACAATGTAACAAAACGTACCTTAGAAATAAGTATGGGTAAGATTTTTGATTTTCCATATGCCTATTCTAAGTACAAAGAAGTTCGAGCAGAAGAATTAGAGCGATTGGAAGGTGCGAAGAAACAACAGGACAAAGAAATTAAACAAACAGAAGAGCTAATCAATAAATTCCGTGCGAAAAGTAGTAAAGCTGCATTTGCCCAATCTTTAATAAAAAAATTAGATAAAACGGAACGTATCGAAATCGAACGAAATCCAACTTCAAAAATGCGTTTAACCTTTCCTTTAAGTGTTCAACCAGGAAAATGGGTACTTGAATTAGATGGGGTAAATAAGTCCTATGGAGAAAAAGAACTTTTTAGAAACATTGGAATTACTGTTGGTCGAGGAGAGAAAATTGCGCTTCTTGGTCCAAATGGTGTAGGAAAATCTACCTTATTGAAAGCAATAATGAAGGTTATCGAATACGATGGTGTTGTTGAATATGGTCACAATGTTAATGTTGCTTACTTCGCACAAGATCAAGCAGAGAAATTAGATGTCACAAAAACCGTTTTTGAAACTGTAGATGATGTTGCAAAGGGTGACATTCGCAAAGACCTTCGTACAATTCTAGGTACATTCTTATTCAGTGGAGAAGATACGGAGAAAAAAGTTGGAGTTCTTTCTGGAGGTGAACGAACGCGATTAGCACTTTGCCAATTATTACTTAGTCCATCTAATTTTTTAATTCTTGATGAGCCTACAAATCACTTAGATATTCAAAGTAAAGATGTTTTAAAACAAGCATTATCAACTTATGAAGGTACATTTATAGTTGTCTCTCACGATAGAGAATTCTTAAATGGCTTAACAAATCGAATTTGGGACATTGAAAACAAACATTTGAAAATCCATCATTTCACATTGAATGAATATTTGGATTATAAATTGAATAAAGGCGATTATCAGGTAGAGAAAAGTGAAAAAGTAAACGTTGAAAGTGAAAAACTGAAAACTGAAAGTGAAAAATCACCTAAAAAGAATTCAAAATCTAATGACGAAAAAAATCTGATTCAAAAAGAGCTTAAGAAAATAGAACAACACATAGAGAAAATTGAAAAAGATTTAGTTGAAATTAATGCTGTTATTGCCAACTTAGATTTCACCCAAGGAGAAAGTCATCTGGAGGTTATTGGAAAACACGACGCACTAAATATGCAATTAAGTCAACTAATGGAAAAGTGGGAAGAGAAAATGACTGAGTTGGAATAGAAACGATACGTTTTTAGATAAAAATTTGATCTTACAACTTACAAATCAACGTATCATAAGCGGGAGAATATCCAACCCAAACACCAAAAGCACCACCTACGATATTTGTTGGAATGTTTGTTGGAGTTGCAAAAGGATTTCCAGATGAATAAATTTGATTGTATTTTTTTTCGAAGAAATTATACTCCTTAGAGCCAATTTTTGAAAATTTAATTACAACTGTATCCCCTACTCTATAATAACCTCGGAAATCTTCGGGGTAAGTTTCATCATCGTAACTCATTGGATTGTCATAAGCAAATTCAAAAGTTAAACCATTGAAAAATTTATCATTGAAAAATGGATTGAACGGTTTATTAAAAACAATTTCTGAGACATATTTTGTTTCCCACTTGTAAGCGTCAGTGGTTGCAGTTTCATCGGATAATATTGCCCAAGAAAAACCGTATTCTGTGGTTCCATTTTGCTGTTTCCAATACAAAGAATCCAATGATTTGGGTGGATAAATCGAAGTGGATGATGTATAAGTTTTACCTTCTTGAATAACTTTCAACGAATACGTTTTTCCAACTTCTCCAACAATATTTGTAGAAATGTACGCGCAAAGGTGC
>JBILQY010000291.1:0-3913 GCA_044372955.1 Crocinitomicaceae bacterium
ACACTTATGCTTATATAGTGCCATTTGATACTATTTGTGGTTTACAAGCTCCATTCTTATTGACTGGAGGATTGCCAACTGGTGGTGTTTATAGCGGAAATGGTGTAATCAATAATCAATTTTATTCAACACAAGCTGGTGTAGGAACAACAAAAATATATTACACATTTACTGGAGATAATGGATGTGCCGTTACAGATAGTACAAACTTGACAATTGTAGCAAGTCAATTAAGTGGAACTGCACAAGTGAATGTTAACGAATGTAGCGATGGTGGCGTTTCAATTCTTGTTTCTCCAAGTGGAAGTTTATCTGGAGATTATACCTTTACTTGGAATACTAACCAAATAGCTAATCCGTTAAGAAATGTTCCTGCAGGTACTTATTCAGTTACAATTGGTGACGGTTCAGGATGTACTTTCTTCATCGATAGTTTAATTGTAGATGAAACATTACTTTGCTTTGATATACCAAATACTTTTTCCCCAAATGCTGACGGAACAAATGACACTTGGAATGTAAACAGTAGCAATATTGGAATTATCAAAACGGTGAGTATATTTTCTAAATGGGGACAAGTGGTTTATGAAGCAAGTGAAGTATCTCAATTCCAATGGGATGGAACTTGCAAATCCGAAGCTTTACCACCCGGAACCTATTATTACATAATGGAAATAGATAATCCAGACTACGGTAAACAATCAGGTCCAATCACTATAGTTCGTTAATTCAATTCAAAAACAAAGAAGATGAAATCAATTATCACACTAATAATGGCTGTTTTTGCATTGAATGTTTACAGTCAACAAATCGCACTTTCAAGTCAGTATATGTTAAACGATTTAACTATAAATCCTGCTGCAACTGGTTTAAAAGGTTATACAACTTTAGGTGTTTCATTCAGAAGACAATGGGTAGGAATCGATCAAGCACCCGTAACGCAAACGCTTTTTGGTCAAGGTAATCTAAAATATGATTTTAGCGTCGGCGGAACAATTTATAATGATGCAACTGGTCCTACAAGAAGAACAGGGATTAGCCCGAATTTGGCATATAAATTAAAGTTAAACGAAGAATATGCACTTTCTTTCGGTTTAGGGGTTTCTTTGACACAGTTTTATTTAGACAGAGATAGAATGAAAACGGAAGTTCCAGACGATAATGCTGTAGCTATGAATTCAAATAATCGTTTAACTCCAGATGCAAACGCAGGTATTGTTTTAACTTCAAAAAATCTTTTTGTTGGTGTTTCTTCTTGGCATTTAATTCAATCTCGTAAAGATTTATTTGATATTGAAGATAATGTTGCAAACAGATTGGAAAGAACTTACTATTTAATGGCAGGCTATACTTTTGAGGCTGGTGATAAATTAGAAATAACACCAAGTACCTTATTTAGAATGATGGGAAATGCTCCTTTTACTTTCGATTTTAATGCAAGTGCAACTTATGATAAAACCTACTGGGGAGGAATTTCTTATCGTTTTAAGGATGCTGTTGCTTTGATGGCTGGAGTACGTTTAGGACCAGTAAAATTTGGTTATTCGTATGACATAAATATCAGCGCACTTTCAGACTATAATGCTGGAACCCACGAATTATATCTTGGTGTTGACATAACAAATGGACGCAAAAGTTCATGGAAAAAAAGAAATAGAGTTTATTCTACCTTTTCCAATTTCTAAGAAGAATGTTGAAATTTACTTTTTTATTAAGTATTGGCCTCTTTGGGACTGTAGTAAGTGCTTGGACACAAATGACTTCAAACGATGTTTTGTTTGATAATTTTGAGTTTAGAAAATTTATAAATGCACAAAGTAATTCAGAAGAAAGTCAAAAAACCAATTTGCAACTTGCCCATTCCTACTACTTTTTAAATGATTTTGAGACTGCTAATAGCTATTTTGCAAAACTAGATTGGAACGATGAAAATTTAGAATTGGAAAACCATCTTTTTTATTCCAATTCTTTAAAAAATAGTGGTAAAATTCAAGAGGCTAAAAAAGAAGTTCAAGCTTGTTTAAACATTTATCCAAAAGATAAAGATGCGCTTCTTTTACAAGAACAAATCGAAAATTATTCCAAGCTTACTGATTTATCAAAAGCACAAATTATTCTTTACAATCTAGAAAAAGTTAATTCTCCTTCAGCGCAATTTTCACCCGTTTATAAAGACGAAAAATTATATTTTATAAGTGAAAACAAAGAATCAACTTATTCTAAAAGTGAAATCGAATTTTCCGAGAAGGCTGAAGATCTGGTTTATGGAAAAGCTACTCGACCAGAAACTGGAATTTATTTAAATAATGAACAAGCAGAAGAAGAAACGCTTTTCAAATCATTCAACAAGTTTAACGTTGGCGCAATATGTTGGTCAAAATCAGACAATTTATGGCTGTTGACTTTAACACCAAAAGCTACAAATTGGGGTAAGATGCATCAATATGCACCAAGAATTTACACATTGAAAGAAGGTGAAGATGCTCCAAAAAAGATTAAAATTAAAGGAGTAAAAGGTGGAATTGGAATTGGTCATCCTGCAATTACAGCAGACGGAAAATTTTTAGTTTTCTCTTTAGATAAAGGAGTAAATGGTTTCGATTTATATGTTTCTTCAAAAATTTCAGATTCGAAATGGTCGAAACCTACTAAATTGTCAACTCAAGTAAATACAATTAAAGATGAAGTTTTTCCGGTTATTGATGGAGACTCTGTTTTATATTTTTCTTCGGATGGAAAGCTTGGTTTTGGAGGTTTACCTATTCAGCAACCCAAGCGGGACTTTACACTGTTCAAGTTGGAAATGGCACCTGTGTTTCAACGACAGCACCCTTCATAATCACAGCATTTACACCAACTTTTACTGCTGCAAATAATATTAATACGATTTGTCCAGGAGCATCAATTGTTTTAACAGCCTCAACAGGTGCAAGCTATCAATGGCAATTAAACGGAACTGCTATTGCTGGTGCGACAAATCAAACTTATTCAGCAACGCAAGCAGGAACTTATTCTGTTTCTGTTTCAAATGGTAATTGTTCTGTTACTGCGGCTAATTTTGTGATAACCAATTTCACACCAACGATAAGTTCAACAGGTGGAGTAACTACCATTTGCCAAGGACAATCAACCGTTCTTACAGCAACAGCAGGAACAACTTATCAGTGGTTATTGAATGGAACTGCGATTCCAGGTGAAACAGCCGCAACAATTATTGCATCACAAGCAGGAGTTTATACAGTTGCGGTATCTAATGGCTTGTGTTCAGTAACTTCTCCAGCATTTACACTTTCATTGTTCACTCCAACTATTTCAAGCGCAGGTGGTGCAAATTCCATTTGTCAAGGTGGAAGTTTAACACTTACTGCATCTAATGGAACAGCTTATCAATGGCAATTTAATGGTGTTGATATTCCAGGTGCAACGAATGCAACATTAGCAGCAACGCAAGCTGGAAGTTATACGATTTCAGTTTCAAATGGTACTTGTTCATCTACTTCAATTGCAACTGTTTTAACCATAGCAGCAGCAGAAACTCCTGTAATTTCTATCAGTTCAACAACAGGTTGCGCGCCTTTAAATTTCAACTTAATTGCTCCAAATACCTTGTCTCAAGTTTCGTGGTCAATTGATAATACGCCAATTGGTAATAGTTCAACGTTAAATTATACCTTAAGTCAAACAGGTTGTTATGAAGTTACTTTATCAGGAATTGGCTCGAATGGATGTCCAGCAACGGCAACGCAAACTAGTGCAATTTGTGTTTCGCCAGCGCCAAATGCATTTTTCTCAATGAAACCGAATAGATTCTCTCAAGTTGTTGAAACAGTAACTTTCTCAAATGGATCAACAGGAGAAAATTCGTATTTCTGGGATTTTGGTGATGGAAGTACGAGTGTCGAAGAAAATCCTT
>JBILQY010000292.1:0-3911 GCA_044372955.1 Crocinitomicaceae bacterium
CCACAGATCACGCGCCTCATACGTTAGAAGAAAAGAATCAATTGTATGCAAAAGCACCGTCTGGCGGACCTCTTGTTCAACACGCACTATTGGCAATGCTTGAAAAAAGTAAAGAGGGAATTATTTCAATTGAACGTGTCGTTGAGAAAATGGCACATGCTCCAGCTGTGTTATATAGACTTCAAAATCGAGGTTTTTTAAGAGAGGGTTATTTTGCGGATGTTGTTATGGTAAATCCAAATCAACCCCATCAAGTCAATAAATCGAATTTACTTTACAAATGCGGTTGGTCACCATTTGAAGGCATCACTTTTTCAAATAGTATCGAACGAACGTTTATCAATGGAAAAATTGCATTTGAAATTGGTTCTATCATTGAATGTGGGTCAGGAAGTCGTTTATCATTTGGTGAGTTTTAATGAGGATATTATTTTTTGCGCTGATTTTTATTTTTACTAATTGTTCTGACAGTGCATTTAGTTCAAATCATCCTCATATAGAAGAGGATAAATTCGTTGAGGTTTATGAAGAAATTTTAGTGCTGGAAAATTATTATCAAACGAAATATGGAGTTCCAAATACCTATAAAGCCGCCTTGGACAAGTCGTGCCAAAAAGTATTTATTAAACATAACGTTTCAAAACAAGACTTTGAAAAAACCTTTGACTATTATGCGCATACACCCGAGAAATTAAAGTCAATAAATGAGCAGGTGATTGTTAGATTGAATAAAAAGAAATTATAGTCAATTTGCGATTTCGACATGTTCGGAATGGATCATTTCTTCCAAAAATTGACTTGCTTTCTCGTTAAAGACTAAATTATTCTCGGTGGTGAAATAACGAATGGTTCCATTTTTCGACAATCTCTTTTCCATTTCTGAATGCCTTGAAAGATAATCAACGAGCTTTTCTGCTACTATTGGTCCTTGGGCAACGACCTTTACTTTACTTCCTAAAATCTCTTGAATGTGTGATTTAATTACGGGGTAATGCGTGCAAGCCAGAACAATGGTATCAATCAGTGGATCTTTATCCATTAGAGCTTTCACATCTTCTTCAATAAACATTTTGCCGGCATTGGAATTGTGCCGATTGTTCTCTATCAGTGGAACCCACATAGGGCATGCGTGTTGGGTTACAGTAATTTCAGGAGCAAATTTTTTAAGTTCAATTTCATAGGAACCTGATTGAATTGTACCAGTAGTTCCTAAAATACCAACATGTTTTGTGTTAGTTAGCGCTCCTATTTCTTCTGTGCTTGGACGAATTACGCCCAATACGCGTTTTTCTGAAGAAATCTGTGGTAAATCGTTTTGTTGAATGCTTCTCAAGGCTTTTGCAGAGGCGGTGTTGCATGCAATAATTACCAAAGGCGCACCTTTTGAGAATAACAAATTAACTGCTTCCAATGTGAAGTCGTAAACAACGTCATAAGACCGATTTCCGTATGGCGCACGTGCATTATCACCGAGGTAAATAAAGTCGTATTCAGGAAGAATTTTTCTTATTTCAGAAAGAACGGTCAACCCGCCATAACCTGAATCAAAAACGCCAATTGGAGCAGTTTGCAACATGGGGTAAAACTAAATAAAAAAAGGCAATCCTAAAATTGCCTTTTTCAACTTAATGTTAAATCTTATTTTTTTAGAGCTTCCGCATCAAGGCGAAGCATTTCTACCATAACCTCTGCAGTGCAATCAATTCCACCTTTAAAGTAAAGTGTAACCGACTCGTCCATCACATAATTTAATTTTTTACGGTCCGCGACGATTTCAATTGACTTTTGGATTCGCTCCAAAATAGGTTTATTTAAATCTTCATTGTATGCTTGAATTTCTTGCTCAAGTGATTGCTGTCTCATTTCAATTGCTTGTTGCTTTTTCATCAAGTTTGATTCGTCTATCTCAATAAGCATTGGTGTTTTGTCCTTTTTGGTTTCTTGATGTTTTCTATATGCTTGTTCAAATGATTTTTGCATTTCCTCCAATTCTGCCATTCCTTCTTTTTGTCGTTCTTCTAATTTTTTTATCGCTAGTTTACGAGAAGGAAGCGTGTCTAATAATTTCTGTGAATTAACATGACCAATTTTGGTTTGCGATAAACCAATTGTTGAAATTACAAGAGCAAAGGAAATTAAAATTTGTTTCATTTTATATCTATTTTTATTTATTTACTTATTCCCATTTCTTCAAGCACAGCATCACTTATGTCGTACTCTTTATCAGCATAGATTAAGTTACTTTGGTTTGCTTTATCAAAAACAAAAGAGTAACCTTCTTTTTTTGCTAGTTTTTTCATAGCTGTATATACTCGATCTTGGATTGGCTTAATTAGTTCTTGTCTTTTTTGAAAATAATCTCCGCTTGATCCAAAATGCATTGTTTGTAATTCAACAGCCTCTTTTTCTAATTTTTCAATTTCTTGTTTTCTTTTTTCTTTTTCCTCTTTAGGAAGAAGAACTTCTTCTCGTTGGTAGTTGTCTTTTTTTGTTTTAACAACTGAATAACGCTCTTCAATCTCTTTCGTCCAACGTTCGGCCATTTTGTCTAACTTTTCTTTAGCCTCTGCATATTCAGGAACATTTTTTAGAATATAATCAGAATCTATAAAAGCGTATGTTTGTGCTTTAGCAAAGTGCATGCCAAAAAACAACATACAAATAAACAAATACTTTAACATAATTCGAATTTATTCGTTAAAGAACGGCGAAGATAAGTAATTATTGCCATATAATTTATTACAATTCTCCTAAGTTCATTCCGATTGTAAAACTAAGTTTGGGGTAAAACCCTTTTGAATCAATAGATTGATCAGAAGCTTTTCCGAACCCTGTTGACCAATTATCCAAATGATCGAAGCCCAATCCGTAATCAAGACCCAACATACCGAACATTGGCAGAAATACTCGAATTCCAACTCCAGCTGCTCTTTTTACATTAAATGGATTGAATTTATCAAAAGATGGGTAAGTATTTCCGGCTTCCAAAAATGTGAGTGCAAAGAATGTCGCAGATGGATTTAGGGAAATTGGGTAACGCAATTCCAATGTGTATTTAGCTACAATTGGGTCACCACCATTGGAGGAAACCTGTTGGTCTTCATACCCACGCAAGGCAATAATTTCTCGTCCACCAAATTGTTGTGCACCCGTCAAGCCGCTTCCTCCCATGACATATCGGTCAAAAGGTGTTATTCCTCTTCCCTTATTGTATGAACCGATATAACCAAATCCAAAGCGAGGCATCAAAATTAATTTTTTATCAGGGGATAATGGCACGAACCACTCACCAGTAAATTTAAATCGATAGTATTCCAAAAACTTGTATCGATCTTTCTCGCTCATTGAGGCATAATCAGCCTCTGGTTTAAAGTAAGAATAAGGCAACGTTGCCTTGGCTGTGAATGTAAAATTAGAGCCGCTTTGTGGGAAAATTGGGGCGCTAACAGAGCTACGTTGCAGTACATATTTTAATGCGATATCATTTGCATAGCCCTTAGGAAACAATGGGAAAAAGGCGTAATTAACAACGTCATAGTACTGATAGCTTAAGTCGTAGTATGCTGTGAAATAATCATCGGGCCATTTTTTTCTTCGGCCTAAACCAACCCCAACCCCAGTTATTGAAACACCATTGTATTTGTCGTTAGTGCGCAAATATCCATTCGTTGAAACTGATGTATTAGAAAGCCAAACAGAAAGAGAATTTGGTTTTTTACCACCAAGCCAAGGTTCCGTAAACGAAAAATTATATCCTTGGTAAAATCTTCCGTTAGACTGCGCACGGATTGACAATCTTTGTCCATCACCGCCAGGTAAAGGTGACCAAGTTTCTTTTTTGAAAAAATTTTTAGTCGAAAAATTATTGAAAGTTAGACCAATAGTACCAATAATTCGAGCTCCTGTTGCTG
>JBILQY010000293.1:0-3903 GCA_044372955.1 Crocinitomicaceae bacterium
TTTTATGCTTTTTAAATTCAGCTGCCAATAAATCCATTGTCCCGATGAATTGAGAAAACACTATTATTTTTTCATTTTTTAAATTGGTGTTCAGTAATTCGATTAGTTGATTGATTTTAATGGAAGAAATAGATTGAAATTCGTCTTCCTCTTTGATTAACTTAGGAGAACTACAAATTTGGCGTAGCTTCGTAATCCCCTGTAAAACTCCAAATTTCGCTTTTTTGATTCCTTGATTTTTTATTTCAACAAAAACATTTTCTTTGATTTGTTCTTTTAAACTTTCGTATGCAAAACGCTGATCTTCTTGCATTTCGCACCATAAAATTGATTCTGTTTTTGGAGGTAAGTCAGGAGCAACAATTTCTTTTGTTCGTCGAAGGATGAATGGACTGGTTATTTTTTTTAACATTTCCATTTGTAATGTAGCAAGCTCATGTTGAATGGGTTTTTCAAAATCATTTTTAAATTTAGAAAAGGAATGAAAAAGCTGTGGTAAAATGAAATTCAATTGAGGGAATAAGTCTGTTACATTGTTCATTATGGGAGTACCATTTAGTGCAATTCGTCTTTTCCCCATTAATTTTAGCACAGCTTGTGTTTGTTGTGCTGCGTAATTTTTGATATTATGACTTTCATCTAGTACAATAGCGTCCCAAACTAACTTGGTGAAATTTTCTAACTCATTGCGAACAATGGAATAGGAGGTTATTAAAATAGGATTTTCGCTTGCAATCTCTTCATCGAAATTGCGGTTATTTCCGTGATAAATGGTTGTTTTAAGATGAGGGGCAAATTTTTCAAATTCATTTTTCCAGTTGTACAATAAAGAAGCGGGACAAACGACCAAAAATTTATTTTTTGAATTTAGTTCATGCCAGGAAGAAATGGAAGCAATTGTTTGCAGCGTTTTTCCAAGTCCCATGTCATCGGCCAATAAAGTTCCTGCATTTACCTCGGCCATGAGATTCATCCATTCAAAACCTTTTTGTTGGTAATTTCTCATTTCTGCTTTCAATGAACTTGGTGCTGGAATTAATGTGTCGTTCGCATCTTTCCAATTATTCCATTTTTCAGTCCATTTTTCAGGTAAGATAAATTTAAGTTCTTTGGAGAAATTTATAATAGATTCAGAGCTGATTAAAATCCATTTTGCAAAGGTTATTTCAATGTCTGAAATTTTTGAATAACGCAATAAAACACCGAATTTTTCTATCCATTCATCGTTTAAAATCCCCAAAGAATTATCTTTCAACATGATGAATTTCTGACCCTCAGCAAGTGTTTTCTGCAAACTTTTAAGATTGATTTTTTCGTCTCCAAAAAACACATCTAGTTTGGCATTTATTTCATTATCAATGGTGTTGATTACTTCAAAATGTGTAGTGATTTGATTTTCGGAATAACGGAAATAACTCAGCATATCCATTCCTATTACCTCAAAATTGTCTTTCAATTGTGAGTGAAAGAAGTTGTAAAACCAATTTTTGTGTGAAGCCTCCTCAAAACTCAAATAAAAACTATTTTTTCCTTCAAATTTTGGATGAGATTGCTTCAAAAACGTAAGGCTTTCTTCTTCAATTTCTTTATTTCTTACATAAACTATTCGTTTTTCATCTTCAATTCTTTCAAATGTGCTTTTTGCACCATCCACCACATAACCATCGTATCTCCACTTTGGAATGAAAAGTAGCATTTTCCCAGATAATTCGGAGACTTGAATTAATTTCTCTGGAATTTCCTCTTTTATCTCCTCTTTAAAAACTTCCGTTAAATCTATAGGCAGGTGTTCAATCTTTTTCTTGATATTTTTTAAAAAGTCTTCTATTGTAAAATCCTCAAAATCCTCTAGTTCTTCTAAAATATACCAATCTGGTTTTCGGAACATAAAGTAAGTGTTTTGATGAAGAAACAGAAAAAGAAAGCGATTTTCAGCTCCAATTTTTATCTTTTCCCCATCAATTTCAGCATAAGATTCTATATTCAAACCTTCGGTTGATTTTTTAAGTGTAAAAGACAAACTAGGAAAGGTATCTAATTTGAACGAACAAGACGCAGTTAAATAAGTATTATTTGATGTTTTTATTCGATGAGAAACATGCATATGAGTTAATTCGAAGGCAATTTTTCGAAAGTTGTCAAAAAATATATTTTTAAGATTCTTTTTTACAAATTGTTGCTGAGAAATTGAACTTTGTATTTTTTGGTAGTTCGAAAGTAAAGAAGTTTTTTGCTTCATATATTCCTCTTCACTGAAAGCGATAAAAAGAGTTTCATGCTCATTGCCTATGTTTATTTTTATATTTAATATAGAAAATGGCGTGTAGATAACCTCAAGATTTTTTGTACCTCTTGTTTTCTCAAAAAAAGAAAATGGAATTTGGCATAGTTGAAGCTTTGAAGGCTCGAATAGAAGTTGTGTTTTCATTTTAATTGTACGATCTAATTTGTCTTTTCAAACAATAATTATTTAACTCGAAATGGCTGTAAAATAGGGTTTAACATTTTAGCTAATACATTTTTTTTCTATTTCGAATTAAAATTAGTAGTGAATACCAGTGACCAAATACTTCTTGTCGGAATCACATATTACTAAAAAATAAGATGAGCGGAAATCAATGTTCAATTGTTTTTAGATAAATCTTCGAAGTTTTTTGAAGTCAGCACAATACAATTAAATGCTCTCTAACTTGTAAAGATGAATTTGAAATAATTGAACAATAAAAATGGATCATGATAAAACGCAAATTGAATTACTGAACAATAGGAATCAAACCTCGTAATCCCATATCAACCACATCTTCACCAGAACCTGGATCAACATCCCATTTACCATTTCCGTTTAAATCTTTCCATTCAAAACTTTTATTAATTGACAAAGACATTATGACTGTAATGTTGTTTTTTTCATTTCCTGTGATTGAAAATGGACTAGCAAATTGTCCTGTTACGACGCATGAACCAGCTGGAATTGGAGACGTGGAAGCCAATGGATTTGGAACAGTCGTTGAACCCGCACTTTGACCAGATTGTACACCAGCGATTGATTCAAAAGCCCAATAACCCTGTGATTTATTTGCATTTACAGCAACTGATTGATTTTTAACTAAAAAGGATGTAATGTAATTTTTAAACCCAACGAAACTTGCAATTGTTCCTGTGTAAGGTTGTCCTGCGTAATGAAATTTAACATCGTAATTTTGATAAGAAACAGATAAACGGACCCATTCATAGTTGCCAATTGGCACATCTTTTAACGGTATTTCTAAATAAACTTCACCTGATTTTTTGACGATTGCTAGTGAAAAATCAATAGCTGTACTTCCTCCCAATGTTGTTTCAGGCGCATGGTACAAAATCGCACCATTTCCCAATGCTGTTGTAGCAGAAGGGGCAAATTCTAAATAATGGGCTGCAATCGCATTGAATTTTGGATGCTGACCTGCGTTTCCTGCTGGAATGGTACTTGCTGTTCCTAAATTACCAAGTCGCACTTGTGTAGAATCCACCACAATTTTGATAATAAGTTTCGGTTCATCGGTTTCGGTTGGTTTTTTGTTGCAAGAAGTAAACAATACAATTCCTGATAATGCAAGGAGGGAAAAAAGTGATTTCATAGAGGTAAATAATGTGAGTTAAAAATAGCGATAAAATCAATATTTTAGAAGTGCTGTAAAAAGATTGACTCTTCTAAATCCTAAAATCCTTATACCTCAAAAATTCATTTCCAACTTTCACTCTACTTTTTTCAATGGAAGAATTAAGTTGGTCGATGAGTTTTTTGGCTTTTTCTTGGCTAAGGTATTTACTGGCGTTGATGTTCAATTCAAGTTTCAATTGATTCATAACCGCAACGCTTCTAAAAGCACTCAAGGCATCATTTTTTGTGATTTTTCCTGAAGA
>JBILQY010000294.1:0-3886 GCA_044372955.1 Crocinitomicaceae bacterium
CAAAGGAATAAAATTTTAGTTTTTATTCCTTTTTTTCTTTTCTACTCACTTTTTTATTATTAAATTTAACAGAACAACATTACTAATATTTGTTTTTCTGATATGGAAGAAGTTATCGTGAATAATACAATTAATGATCATCAAGTTGATTTGAAATCAGCTTTAAGAAAATATTTCGGTTTTGAAGTATTTAAAGGACAACAAGAAAGCATCATTCGTAATGTACTGAATGGAAAGAATTCCTTTGTAATTATGCCCACTGGTGGCGGAAAATCAATGTGTTACCAACTTCCATCTTTAATAATGGAAGGAACAGCAATTATAGTTTCTCCTTTAATTGCTTTGATGAAAAACCAAGTGGATGCTATTCGAAATGTTAGTGAAAATGATAGTGTTGCACATTTCTTAAATTCCTCGCTTACTAAAACTGAAATTACACAAGTAAGAAAAGACATTCAAGAAGGAAGAACGAAAATGCTTTACGTTGCACCAGAGTCTTTAACAAAACAAGAAAATATAGATTTCTTAACTTCTGTTGAAATTTCATTTTTTGCAATAGATGAAGCTCACTGTATTTCCGAATGGGGTCATGATTTCCGTCCAGAGTATCGTAGATTAAGAGACATTTTTGAAAAGATATCTAATGTTCCTGTAATTGCACTTACAGCAACCGCGACGCCGAAAGTTCAATATGACATTCAGAAGAACTTAAATATGTTGGACGCAGATGTGTTTAAATCTTCATTTAACAGAGATAATTTATATTACGAAATTCGTCCTAAACGAGAAGTAGAAAAACAAATAATAAAATACATTCGAAATCATCAAGGTGAAAGTGGTATTATTTACTGTTTAAGCCGCAAGAAAGTAGAAGAGATTTCTGAATTATTGCAAATTAATGGAATTAATGCGTTACCCTATCATGCTGGATTAGATGCAGCAACACGCGGAAAACATCAGGACATGTTCTTAATGGAAGAAGCCGATGTAATTGTTGCAACTATTGCTTTCGGAATGGGAATCGATAAACCCGATGTGCGTTACGTTATTCACCACGATATACCTAAATCACTCGAAAGTTATTACCAAGAAACAGGGCGTGCTGGTCGTGACGGCGGAATGGGCGAATGCGTTGCGTTTTACAGTTATAAAGACATTGAGAAATTAGAGAAATTCTTACAAGGAAAACCTATTACTGAGCAAGAAATTGGACGTCAATTACTGAACGAAATCGTTTCTTACGCTGAAACATCTGTTTGTAGAAGAAAGTTCATCTTGCATTATTTCGGTGAAGTTTTTGAAGAGAAAAGATGCAACGAGCAATGCGATAATTGTAGAAATCCTAGAGAAAGAACAGAAGGTCAAGAATACATTTCTATGTTGTTAGATTCTGTGAAATTGTTGGATGAAATGCAAAAAGCAAAGCATTATTGTGCTTATTTGTCTGGACATGTAACTTCAGACATGAAAGCCTATAAACATGACCAATTACCAACTTTTGGAATAGGAAAAGAAAAAGATGAACATTTTTGGAATGCAGTTATTCGACAAGCAACTGTTGGTGGTTTGCTTTATAAAGATGTCGAATCATTTGGAACTCTAAAACTAACAGAAAACGGTAAGAAATTCATCGAAAAACCAGAACCGTTTATGCTAATCAAACAGCATGATTTTTCAAATACTGACGATGACGACTCTATTGTTCAAGCTGGCAAAGGAGGTGCATTTGATGAAACACTTTACAATTTATTAGTTGACTTAAGGAAATCCATTTCAAAACAAAACAATATTCCGCCATTTGTAATTTTCCAAGAACCTTCTTTGAAAGACATGTGTTTCCAATATCCTATCACGATTGAAGAATTGACCAATATTCAAGGAGTTGGAACAGGAAAAGCACAAAGATATGGAGAGCCATTTGTTACTTTGATTGCCAATTATGTTGAAGATAATGATATCGAGCGACCACAAGATTTAGTTGTTAAAACTTTAGTCAATAAATCAGTTCTTAAGGTTCAATTAATTCAAAATATCGACCGAAAACTTCCTCTAGAAGATATTGCAAAATCACAAGGAAAAACATTTGATAATATTTTAGATGAGATTGAATCGATTGTAAATTCAGGAACACGTGTTAACATAAATTACTACATTAATACCTTGTTGGACTCAGATAATCAAGAAGAAATTTTCGATTATTTCTCTAGCGCCGATACAGATGATTTGATTACCGCTTACCATGAATTTGACGGTCTTTATACCGAAGAAGAGTTAAGGTTAATGCGTATAAAATTCATGAGTGAAGTCGCGAATTAAATCGTATAATAAAATGTTTTTTTAGAGAAAGTGGGGTATTTTTGATGTCTTGCTCTATTATAAACTAATTTAGTTTCAAAATTGATTTAGTTTCAAAAGAAAACACTTTAGATTTCAAATGTTCTTCGCAACAAACTCATTCCATAGTTTAGACTGTTCTTTATTCAGAACGCGAGGCATTTTGTTTTGACCACCAGTTTTTCCTAAAGAAGCTAAAAAATCGTAAAACAAGGTCGGTGCAACTAAATGAATGATAGGTTCCTTCAAATTGTATTTTCGGACGTAAGCATAATCGTCGTTTAATTCACAAAGCTTCTTATCTATAAATTTCAAGATTTCCGCTTCCTTTGTTGACTGATTTACGCCCAAATACCAAATGTGTCGTTGATCTAATTCATCAGCGTAAATTGTAAATTCATCCACAGAAACAGCCAATTCTTCTTGTAAAGAAAGTAAGGCTTGATTGATATTATCCAATGACAAATGTTCACCACACAAACTTAAAAATTGCTTGATTCTACCTGTAATTACTAACTCATAGTCATCAATATTTATAAAACGCACCAAATCACCAATCAAATAGCGCCATAAACCAGCATTTGTAGAAATAACCATTGCATAATCCACACCTTCTTGCACTTGACTAATTGTCAAAGCGTCGTGTTTATCAATCAATCTTCCATTTTCGTCAAAATAATCTGAATTAAAAGGTATGAATTCATAGAAAATACCGCAATTCAGCAACAATTTCATTCCTTTTCTCAGCGGTGAAGTCTGATAAGCAAAATAGCCTTCAGAAGCTAAATACGTATCCAACAATTGAATTTTCTTTGTTCCTAATTTCTCCAAACGATGGATATAAGGATCCATAAAAACGCCACCATGCACATAAACTTGAAGGTTTGGCCATATTTCATGTATGGAATCAAGTTGGTAATGTTCTTTGATTTTCTCCAATAACAAAATACACCAACTCGGAATTCCAGCAATGATTCCAATGTTCCAAAGTGGCGCTTTTTCGATGATTGCTTCTAACTTTTCATTCCACGTTTTTAAATCCGTGATTCGTTTTCCAGGTTTTGTAAAAGGGGTTGCAACTAAAGAAGTATGCTTTCTTAAAATGCCGCTTAAATCTCCTTCAATGTGTTTGCCGACTTTATTCAGCTTCGTAGAACCACCAACCGTTAAAATACTGCTTCCAAAAAATGCTTCTGGCAAATCCAATTCATGTAACACTGAAAGCTGTCGTAAACTAGTTTTCTGAAAAGAGCGAATCATTTCTAAAGTCACTGGAATACGTTTACTTGGCGAACCAGTTGTTCCTGACGAAAGGGCGAAGTACCTAATTTTTCCTCTCCACGTGTGATCTTTTGCACCATTTATTGTTTCTTCCAACCATAATTTGTAAAAAGAATCATAATCTGTTAGTGGGACATTTTTTTGATAATAACTCACGGCATCTACCTTTTTCAGTACATCATGAAAAGAATGAACAAAGCCAAACTTAGTGTTTTTCGCACTTTCTAGCAATTTACGAAGTGCTTCTAATTGGTGTTTATATTCAACGCCT
>JBILQY010000295.1:0-3884 GCA_044372955.1 Crocinitomicaceae bacterium
CTTCAGTTGAAAATAAGGAGGAACCGATTCAGGAGAAAAAGCCACAACATCCAAAGCATGCACAAAATCAACATGCGAATCGCAATAATCCAAATCAACACAAAAATAGAAATCAAGGCGTTGCGACAGATTCAACCGAAGTAGTTTCAGAAAACACAAATCCGAATCCGAATCAAAACCCGAATCAACGCAAGCCACAACATCAAAATAAACCTGTTCACAATCACAAAACACAAGGCGAAAATGTGAACAACCAAGGGAATGGTGAAAATCAAAATCAAAACCAAAACCAAAATCGCAATCAAAATCAAGGAAATGGTGAGAATTTGAATCAAAACCAACATTCAAATCAAAACCGCAATCCGAACCAAAATCCAAATAGGAATCCCAATCAAAATCCCAATCAAAACCCGAATTACAATCCAAATTTGATCAATGATCGTGCTGAGGAAAAAGTAACGGAAGAAAATTACGATTTAGTTGGAATCGTCTCTGCTGAAGGAGTTTTGGAAGTTATTCAAGATGGTTACGGATTTTTAAGATCCTCGGATTACAATTATTTGCCTTCACCTGATGATATTTATGTTTCTCAAAATCAAATCAAATTATTTGGTTTGAAAACAGGAGACACAGTTAAAGGAACGATTCGTCCGCCAAAAGAAGGTGAGAAATTTTTCCCTTTAGTAAAAGTTGAATCGATAAACGGAAGACACCCATCGTACATTCGCGATCGGGTTCCTTTCCAATATTTAACACCACTTTTCCCTTCTGAAAAATTCAAATTAACCGGTCACAAGCAAGAAACACTTTCTACGCGTGTGATGGATTTGTTTGCTCCAATTGGTAAAGGTCAACGTGGAATGATTGTCGCGCAACCGAAAACGGGTAAAACAATGTTGTTAAAGGATGTAGCGAATGCAATTGCGGCAAATCATCCTGAAACTTACTTGATTGTTTTATTAATCGATGAACGTCCAGAAGAGGTTACAGATATGGCTCGTAGTGTAAAAGCGGAAGTAATCGCTTCCACTTTTGATGAACCAGCAGAACGCCACGTGAAAGTTGCCAATATGGTTTTGGAAAAAGCAAAACGTATGGTTGAATGTGGTCATGATGTTTGTATTTTATTAGACTCAATTACACGTCTAGCGCGTGCTTACAATACCGTTTCTCCAGCTTCAGGAAAAGTTCTTTCTGGTGGGGTGGATGCAAATGCTTTACATAAACCTAAACGTTTCTTCGGTTCCGCTCGTAAGATTGAAAATGGAGGTTCACTTTCGATTTTAGCAACAGCATTAACAGAAACAGGTTCTAAAATGGACGAAGTTATCTTCGAAGAATTTAAAGGAACTGGTAACATGGAATTGCAGTTGGATCGTAAAATTTCAAACAGAAGAATTTACCCAGCAATTGACATCACTGCTTCTGGTACAAGAAGAGAAGATTTATTGGTTGGTAAAGATGTGCTTCAACGTATTTGGTTGATTCGTAAATTCATCGCTGATATGAACCCAGTTGAAGCAATGGAATTTATGAAATCCCACATGGAAAATACCATTTCAAACGAAGAATTTTTGATTTCAATGAATAGCTAATGAAGCTTCCTATTAAAGTTGGTATTGGTGCAGCACTTTTTTGGATTGTGTTGAAAATGATTGGTTTAGCAGTCAATTTTTCAGTAGATGATATAAAATTATTTGTTTTTCTAAACATGTTTTTTCTTACAGCTGCCATTTCTTATTCGCTTTTTCAAATAAAACGTAAAGAAGTAGAAAGCAATTTATTGAACGATATCAAAAACGGAATGTTGGCTGGTGTACCTTACACTCTGATAGTCAGTATATTTTTGTATTTCTATTATGAAAAAATCTATCCTGAATTCAATGAAAAGAAAATCCAGGAAATAGAATTGAGGTTATCAAATCCAAAGACCGTTAAGGAAATTCAAACTTCAAATCCAGCTATGGAAAACAAAAACCCAGAGGAGATTAAAAGGGAAGTTTTATCAAGTACTAAAGCAATGTACAGCGCTAAGTTTACAATGATTATTTCCTTACTTGCATTGATGGTTTATTCCACCTTGAATTCCATGGTAATTGCACTCATTTATCGCAGAGTTGTTTTTCGGAATTGATTTTTGTTGATTAAAATCTATCGTTCGAATATTTTTTCTTAAATAATTGTTTCAATTAAATTTAATTCTATTTTTGCACCAATGAAAATAACAAACACACATCATCATCTGTTACTTGCTTGTCCGAGTTGAGGTGATATGTTGTATAATACTATTTGACCCGCTTGGATACCAAGCGGGTTTTTTTATGGATAAAAATTAAATAATATGTTGCGAATTGCAGTTCAAAAATCAGGTAGATTACTAGAAGATTCCCTTCAACTACTAAAGGAATGTGGAATTAAAGTAGATGCTACAAATGGGAAATTAAAATCTAAAGCAAGTGGATTTCCGCTTGAAGTATTGTTTCTGAGAAACTCAGATATTCCCCAATATGTATTGGACGGAGTCGTGGATTGTGGAATTATTGGTGAAAATCTTTTAATTGAAGACAGAAGCGGTATCACGATTTCCACAAAACTTAATTTTTCAAAATGTCGCGTTTCGCTAGCTGTTCCAAAAAACAGTGCGATTAAATCAATTTCAGATTTTGACGGAAAAAAAATCGCAACCTCCTATCCAAATACAGTTAAAGATTTTTTTCAAAAGCAGGGTGTAAATGCAGAAATACATACAATTTCAGGTTCAGTAGAAATTGCACCAACAATTGGTCTTGCTGATGGTATTTGCGATATTGTTTCATCAGGAAACACATTGTTTATGAATGGTTTAATCGAATTAGAAACAATCTTACTTTCAGAGGCGGTTTTGGTTGAAGCTCCTAATTTAATTGATGAAAAATCTGCTTTACTCGACAAATTAATTTTTAGAATCAAATCAGTTCTAGCTGCAAGAAATTCAAAATATGTACTTATGAATGTACCCAATTCTTCCATTCCAAACGTACTTAAGATTTTGCCAGGAATGAAAAGTCCTACCATTCTACCATTAGCTGAAACAGGGTGGAGTTCATTGCATTCAGTTATAACGGAAGACCAGTTTTGGGATAAAATTGATGCACTTAGAGAAGCAGGAGCTGAGGGAATTTTGGTAGTACCAATTGAGAAAATGGTTAAATGAAAATTCGGTTAAAATTGAAAAAAAATAAAACATTCTGAATTTCAAATTATCAAACAGATTATCAATATTTTAAGCTAAAAAAATGAAAAAAATTATAAAGCCAGAGAGAAGTGAATGGAAATCTTTACTAGCTCGTCCAGAATTAGAACGACCTGATTTGGATGCAGTAGTTAAAGAAATTTTTGAAGAAATAATTAAAAAAGGAGATGCTGGGGTTGCAACTTATGTTGAACGTTTTCAAAAATACAATGGATCATTACTTGTAACTCAAGAAGAGATAGAATTTGCTAAAAATCACATTTCCAAAGAATTAAAAAATGTAATTGAAGTAGCGGCATCCAATATCAGCAATTTTCACAAGGCCCAAATAGATGAAGGAATGTGTTTAGATACGATGCAGGGAGTTCATTGTTGGAGAAAGTCAAAGCCTATTCAAAAAGTAGGTTTATATATCCCTGGGGGAACAGCACCTTTATTTTCAACCGTTTTAATGCTTGGAATTCCAGCAAAAATAGCAGGTTGCGAAGAAATAGTGATGTGTACACCTTGTGATGCTTCAGGCAATGTGCATCCTGCTATGCTCTTTGCTGCAGATTTGGTAGGAGTGAATCAAATCTTTAAAATTGGAGGAATTCAGGCAATCGCAGCTATGACCTTAGGCACAGAAACTATTCCTGCCGTTTACAAACTT
>JBILQY010000297.1:0-3845 GCA_044372955.1 Crocinitomicaceae bacterium
TTCGTTATATTTTGCTTTTAATCTTGGTGTATAGCTCATTATTTAATCACCTCCCCTGATTTCTTTGAATAACGTACTAAATTACCTTTGTCGTTTAGTTTTCTACCAATACGACTTGCTGTTCCATTAACAACAACCATTAAATTGGAAATGTGAATGGTACCCTCTTTCTCTTCAATTCCACCTTGTGGGTTAGAAGCGCTAGGTTTATTATGACGTTTAATTAAATTAACTCCTTCAACAGTTGCACGCATTTTATTGCGATCAATTGTTAAAATTTTTCCTTCTTGACCTTTTGACTCACCGCTAATAACTGTAACAGTGTCGCCAACTTTGATATGTAATTTCTTTTGCATGTTTAAAGATTTATAACACCTCAGGTGCTAGTGATACAATTTTCATGTAGTTATTCTCTCTTAGTTCACGTGCAACTGGGCCGAAAATACGGGTTCCTCTCATCTCACCAGCTTGGTTTAATATAACACAAGCGTTGTCATCAAATCGGATGTATGAACCATCTGGTCTACGAACTTCTTTTTTTGTTCTTACTACAACTGCTTTTGCAACTGATCCTTTTTTTACTGCTCCGTTAGGCATAGCACTTTTGATAGCAACAACAATTTTGTCACCAACTGATGCATAACGTCTTTTTGTTCCTCCTAAAACTCGGATACACAATACTTCTTTTGCGCCTGAGTTATCAGCAACTGATAGTCTAGATTCTGTTTGTATCATTTCTCAGGTTATTTAGCTCGTTCGACAATTTCTACTAATCTCCAATTTTTTGTTTTACTCAATGGACGAGTTTCCATAATTTTCACGACATCGCCTGCCTGACAATCATTTTTCTCATCATGAGCTACAAATTTGGTAGTTTTTTTCACAAACTTACCATACTTCGGGTGTTTCACTTTACGTTCAACAGCAACAACAATAGACTTGTCCATTTTGTTACTCGTTACAATCCCGACTCTTTCTTTTCTTAAATTCCTCTTTTCCATAAATGCTTTTTAAATAACAAGCACTAAGCTTGAGTTGAACGTTGTGTTAATTCAGTACTCAAACGTGCGATTAATCTTCGCATCTCTTTAATTCTCAATGGATTTTCAATAGGAGCCATTTTGTGAGTCAATTTTAAACTCACTAATTGATTTTTAAAATCAACGATGCGACTATTTAAATCTTCGATTGACAATTTTGCGATTTCTTGTTTTTTCATAATAATAAAATTAAACAGGTAAAACATAATCGTTGCGAACAACGAATTTGCATTTAACTGGTAGCTTCTGCGCAGCCAATCGCATTGCTTCTTTTGCAATTTCGTATGAAACACCATCTGCTTCAAACATAATACGTCCTGGTTTGATAACAGCTACCCAATGACTTGGTGCACCTTTACCTTTACCCATACGTACCTCTGCCGGCTTAGAGGTTACCGGTTTGTCAGGGAAAATACGAATCCATACTTTACCCTCACGTTTCATGTATCGTGTAACGGCGATACGTGAAGCTTCTATTTGACGCGATGTGATCCATCCTGGTTCCAAAGACTTAAGACCGAAAGATCCGAAAGAAATAGTAGAGCCTCTATGAGCGATACCACGATTTCTACCTTTCTGTACTCTTCTAAATTTTGTTCTTTTAGGCTGTAACATTTCCTTTATTTTTTTCTAATTACTTTTTCTTTCTTTTTGCATTAGCTGGCTTACGGTCACGGTCATTTCCACCGTTATTGTTACCACCACCTGAAGTAGATACTCCAATATTTGGTGCTAAATCTCTTTTACCATAAACTTCACCTCTACAAATCCAAACTTTAATTCCCAATCTACCATAAGTAGTATGAGCTTCTGATATCGCATAATCAATATCTGCTCTAAATGTATGAAGAGGAGTTCTTCCATCTTTGTACATTTCAGAACGCGCCATTTCAGCTCCATTCAAACGACCAGAAATTTTAATTTTTATCCCTTCAGCACCCATTCTCATTGTTCCTGCGATAGCCATCTTAATAGCTCTTCTGAAAGAAATACGTGCTTCTAATTGTCTAGCAACACCATCAGCAACTAATCTAGCGTCTAATTCAGGTCTTTTAACCTCAAAAATGTTGATTTGAATTTCTTTTTTAGTTAATTTTTTTAACTCTTCTTTCAATTTATCAACTTCTTGACCACCTTTACCAATAATCACTCCTGGACGAGCAGTGTTAATAGTTACAGTAACTAACTTTAAAGTTCTTTCGATGATAATTTTAGCGATACTAGCTTTTGCCAAACGAGCGTTCAAATATTTACGTATTTGATCGTCTTCAACAATTTTATCTTTATAATCATTACCTCCATACCAGTTAGATTCCCAACCATGGATGTAACCTAATCTATTTCCTATTGGATTTGTTTTTTGTCCCATTTCACCAATTATTTAGTACCATCAACAACGATGGTAACGTGATTTGACCTTTTTCTAATTCTGTGTGCTCTACCTTGTGGTGCAGGTTGAATTCTCTTCAACATTGTACCACAACCAACTTCGATTGATTTAACAACCAAAACTTCTTGACTGATATCAGCTCCTTCATTTTTTTGTTCCCAATTAGAGATTGCAGAACGAAGTAACTTACCAAGACTTGTAGAAGCCTCTTTACTATTAAAGTTAAGGATGTTCAAAGCTTTATTAACTTCAACTCCTCTAATTAAATCAGCAACTAATCTCATTTTTCGCGGTGAAATCGGAGAATTCTTAAGTTGTGCAATCGCAATTGCTTTTTTTGACTTTTTAAGCTCTTCAGCTCTTAAACGTTTTCTAGCTCCCATGACTGTATAAATTCTTAACGTTTCTTATCTTTTTTATTTCCACCATGGCCACGGAAATTTCTTGTCGGTGAGAATTCACCTAACTTGTGACCTACCATATTTTCAGTAACAAAAACAGGAATAAACTTATTTCCATTATGCACTGCAAACGTGAATCCTACGAATTCTGGCGTGATGGTTGATGCTCTTGACCAAGTTTTTATAACAGCTTTACTGCTAGAAGCTTTCGCATCATCAACTCTTTTCATTAATTTATAATGAACAAAAGGCGGTTTTTTTAATGAACGACTCATATCCTAATATCTATTTTTTTCTTCTTTCAACAATAAACTTATCTGAGTATTTGCTTTTAGATCTAGTTTTAAATCCTTTAGCTGGCATACCGTTTCTTGATCTTGGGTGTCCTCCAGAATTTCTTCCTTCACCACCACCCATTGGGTGATCAACAGGGTTCATAACAACACCTCTTACACGAGGACGTCTTCCTAACCATCTTGATCTACCTGCCTTACCAGAAACAACTAAGTTATGTTCAGCATTTGAAACCGAACCAATTGTTGCAAGACATGTAGTTAAAATCATTCTTGTTTCACCTGAAGGCATTTTGATTGTAGCATATCTACCATCTCTTGCATTCAACTGAGCATAAGTACCTGCTCCTCTTGCGATTGAACCACCTTTACCTGGTTTCAATTCAATGTTGTGAATTACAGTTCCTAGAGGAACGTCTGATAAATACATTGCATTACCAATATTCGGTGTTGCAGATTTTCCAGAAACTACTGTATCACCTACTTTGATACCTGTTGGTGCGATTATGTATCTTTTCTCACCATCAGCATAAAACAAAAGGGCAATGTGCGCTGTACGATTTGGATCGTACTCTACTGTTTTAACTGTTGCTGGAATATCAAACTTATCACGTTTGAAATCAATGATACGGTATCTTTGTTTATGACCACCACCTAAGTAGCGCATAGTCATTCTACCATCATTATTTCTACCACCAGATTTTTTCATACTAGCCAATAG
>JBILQY010000299.1:0-3837 GCA_044372955.1 Crocinitomicaceae bacterium
CCTTCTTGTAGATCGAATTCGACAGCGTCGTTCTCTTTAACTTTGTCGATTAATCCTGTCACGTGTACAAAATACTCTTTGTTCGTGTCTTCATCAACAACAAAACCAAAACCTTTGGTCTCATTGAAGAACTTTACTGTTCCTTTATTCATTGTAATTTAATTAATTTCAGTAAAGGTATGCCTATTTAATTGAAAAGCAAGACTTTTGAAAAATCTTTTACTTTTTTTTTGAAAATAAGTTGAAATAGGTGTCTTAAGTCATCTTTTAGTCCTTTTTAAAGCCATCAAAATATTCTTCAACACTCCAAGCCTCAGCTTTGGCAGCGAACCAAGGTTTTATTTTTGGCCATAATTCACAAAATAATTCAGAATCGCGGTAATTATTCAATGCTTCTTCTGAATCCCAAACACTATAAGTCATTACGATACTTGGATTAGAGACGTCTTGTAAAAGTTTCATACCATTACAACCAGGAAACGTTGCCACTTTCCGTTTTACAGAATCAAAGTGTTTGAAGAATTCAGGTAGTTTTTCCTCTTGAAAAGTAATTTTTACAATACGAGTCAACATAAAGTTAAAATAAAGAATGAATATCGGTACGTGAACCTGCAGGAATAAATTCAATGCGAATGATGTCTCCAACTCGCACTCCAAACAATTTAGTTGCTCCACCAGTGCTTCCATTTGCACCTCGATTAATTGCAATTTCTAATAAATCATTACTATTGAAAATTGCAACGCGTTCACCCATAGCAACATCATTATAGTGATCCGAAATAACATCGATGTGATAGCTTTTGTCTACGTAATATATGATGAAAGGTGTGTGGTTTCCAAAGCGTTCAAAGTCCGATTTTTTAACGTTGGTAATAATATTTCCGAATGTATCCGTATGAATTACTGTTCCTTGAATTAAAAATTCTTCAATTATAGGCTTTTGTAAAAATGCTTTTCTATAAGTGAAAACAGGTTCTGTAAAACTAGAAAGAGGAACATTTTGGGCAATTTTAGCCGCCAAATTAACAAAACAAGTTTTTGCAGTAAACTTCAACATTTCAGGATAAGAACTTATTGAAGAAAAACGATGCAATTCATCTGGAACGTTTTCATCCAAAAAGGATCCAAAAAAGCCGTTGTCATTCGAAATGAAATATTGACCGCGATACTTCATTATCGTTGGAAAACTCATCGAATTTCCTTTTAAGTTTGGTTCGCTATCAACTCCAATGATGTGAATACTTCCTGCGGGAAATTCTTCAAAGCAACAATGCAACTGAAAAGCAGCCTCCGCAACATCAAATGGTTTGATTGAATGTGAAATGTCGATGATATTTGCACTGGGTAGTTTTTTAAGTACAGCACCTTTCATCGCCGCGACGTAAAAATCTTGTAAGCCAGAATCTGTTGTTAAAGTTACGATTTGCATGAAAAATCAGAATTCAGTATTCTAATAATTTATAATTTTACCAAAAGTAATGTAATTCGAGAAACCCCAAACCAAATACCTAGAAAATAGTTGAATACTGGAACAAGAAATTTAGAAATTACAGGCGTAAATCCTGCTGAATTATTTGGAATCAACGATGCCAATTTCAGACACATAAAAACGTTTTTTCCGAAACTAAAAATCACTGCGCGTGGAAATGTTATCACTTTAGTTGGCGACGACGAAGTAATGGATGAATTTGAAAGAAAGTTCAATTTAATGGTGCAACATTACCACAAATTCAATCACTTAACGGAAAACAATATCGATAATTTGATGTTGGTGGACGGCTCCAAAATGCTTTCTAACGACGACGGATCAGAAACATTGGTGCACGGAAATGGTGGTGCTAAAATCAAAGCGCGAACAGTCAATCAAAAGAAATTGGTACAAGCTGTCGATAATCACGATATGGTTTTCGCAGTTGGTCCAGCAGGAACTGGAAAAACATACACCGCGGTTGCGCTTGCCGTTCGTGCTTTAAAAGCGAAAGAAGTAAAACGCATTGTGCTGACTCGTCCAGCGGTGGAAGCAGGAGAAAATTTAGGTTTCCTTCCAGGGGATTTAAAAGAAAAATTGGACCCTTATTTAATGCCTTTATATGATGCTTTACGCGACATGATTCCTGCTGAGAAATTGGCGGATATGTTGGAATTTGGTGTGATTGAAATTGCACCGCTAGCTTTTATGCGTGGACGAACCTTGGATAAAGCTTTTGTGATTTTGGATGAGGCGCAAAATACCACCCCAATGCAAATGAAAATGTTCCTAACAAGAATGGGAATGACAGCGAAATTTGTGATTACAGGTGACATGTCCCAAGTCGATTTGCCACACAAACAAAAATCAGGTTTAGCATACGTACTAGATGTTTTGAAAGACATTGACGAAATTGGAATTGTTCGCCTTGGACAAAGTGATGTGATTCGACATAGTTTGGTGAAGAAAATCGTGCAAGCTTTTGACGAAGTGGAGGCAGAAGAAAAGAAAAAAGAAGCAGCAGTTGCTGAAGAAAAGAGAAAATTTTACAAAGATAAACGCGACGAAAAATGAATGCAATAACTTCTTCGGAATTTAATTTTAAAGGACAAAAAGCAGTGTATCACGGGAAAGTACGTGATGTTTACACGCTTGAAAATGAGGTATTGGTGATGGTGGCTTCTGATAGAATTTCAGCTTTCGACCATATTCTACCAAAAGGAATTCCTTACAAAGGTCAAGTGTTGAATCAAGTGGCAACGATGTTCCTTGAAGCAACAAAAGACATTGTTCCAAATTGGTTGATCGCAACCCCAGATCCAAGTGTGGCTGTTGGTCTTGCGTGTGAGCCTATTCGCGTTGAAATGGTGATTCGTGGTTATTTAGCTGGACATTCCGCACGTGAATATAAACTTGGAAAACGTTCACTTTGTGGTGTGACTCTTCCCGAAGGTATGAAAGAAAATGATCGTTTTCCTGAACCGATTATTACACCAGCAAGCAAAGCAGAAGAAGGACACGATGAAGATATTTCGCGCGAAGATATTATTGCAAATGGCGTTGTTCCTGAAGCAATTTATGTTCAAATGGAAAAATATACACGCGCTTTGTTTCAACGTGGAACAGAAATGGCAGCAGAGCGAGGTTTGATTTTAGTGGATACGAAATATGAATTTGGTTTGCGTAATGGCGAAGTGATTTTGATTGATGAAATTCACACACCCGATTCTTCACGTTATTTCTACGCAGAAGGTTACGAAGAACGCCAAGCAAACAACGAACCTCAAAAGCAATTATCGAAAGAATTCGTTCGTCAATGGTTGATTGAAAATGGATTCCAAGGTTTGGAAGGACAAACAATGCCGTTTATGCCAGATGAATTTGTGCAAACAATCACTGATCGCTACATCGAATTGTATGAACGCATTACAGGAAAAGATTTTATAAAATCAGACACTTCAGATATTCAAGCGCGCATTCAAGAAAATGTGGATGCATACCTTGATAGCACTACTAAATAGAAAATTGAATAGCTTTATAAATTGTATTAATAAAAGCCAAAATAGTCTTTAAAATAGTAGTTTTGGCTTTCATTATTACAAAAATAAGTCTTCTAAAGTGAGGCTTTTTTGAATTAATTGTCGGCTGTATTCGTTTTCTTTATTCGATAAACACTAATAATCATAAGGAATATATTCTTTTTGGTTTTGTAGAATTTTTGAAAATTGTTATTAAGACAATTGTAACTAATCAGTACCAAGATTAATCCACAAATTAGTCTTATTACCGAAAATCAGATGTTATTAACAATTTTCGTTTGTTTTGCTGGTGGGTTTCTCTGAAATTGATGTGTTTTTCAACAGTTGTTG
>JBILQY010000300.1:0-3829 GCA_044372955.1 Crocinitomicaceae bacterium
TGCAAATTTTCATCCTTTAAGTCAAAATGTATTTATTAAAAACAGAATGAATTAAGTTAATTACGCTTCACTAATGAGATTAAATAAATTTTAGTCAATAACTCAGTTTTTGATTACTTCTTTGAATTTCTCTCATTTCTTTTTTATACAAATCGTAATCAAAATGGGTTAAAAGCAAAATGAGACTGATTATAAAGAAAAGTCCGAATGAAATAATAACAAAGTACTTTAATCGTTTTATGTTTTTGGGGTTGCTTAAAAATACAACTAAACCATAACCTAGTCCTATCTTAACAATTAATGACTTGAAATTACTTTTCATCTTTATTATTTTACAAATGTCAGTGACACAATTTTGAATATATTAATTTATCTGGAATAAACCAAATCTTATTCATTATTTCAATAGGTCGATATTTTTTTTATTAAAAATTTGGAAAATCAAAATTCTTCTTATATATTTAAATCCGACACAAGGAAATAGTACGTTGTGTAAAGTTTTAATCAGAAATTGACTTCCAAAGTCAAACTGATTTGGTATGAACCTTAAAGACTTTACAGAATGGAAAAATTACCGGTTACAAAAATCAAAACACATCGCTACTTGTATCATGTAGCACAACCAGTTTTTAGAGAAGGAATTTTAAAATGGGGATTATTAACTCATGGAAGTGAAAATTCAATAATCCCTAATGGGGTATATGCTCATAATTTATTATCAAAACCCACAGAAGATTGGTATCCATTTGTATATCCATATGAATCAGATTATGATTTAGGAAATATGTATGGAAATGATGTAGTAAGAGCCTATGATTATTGGAGAATTGATACCCATCAAATAAATAATGAATGGTTTATTGATTATGCGGCAAGAGGAGATTTTGCAAAAATATTGGGTTACGACCCTAAAACAATGTATGTATATACAAATAAAGATATTTCATTGAGAGCAATTACACTTTTTCGTTTTCAAAACGATGAACATTGGGATTTTTCTGGTGAAAAAGGAACTTTTCATTACCGAGCAATTGATGAGTTTAGACCTTATAAATTTTAGAAAATGTCAGAAAAAAATTACTTGTATTTCCAATACGATGAAATTGGAAAACCTCTATTTTTCATTGAATTTAAATCGAATAGCTATTTTACTTTATTTGAAACATCTTTTTTTAGCGACAAAACGGAGTTGTTTTTCGAGCGTTCTGTGAATTATGCTCGAATTAGTGTTATCGAGGATTATCCGTTTGATGAAGCACATTTTTTTGAGTTATTGGAATTAGATTGTCAACGTTATGTTGAATACGAAAACCCTATTAATCATGATTTTATTGCACCCCATTTTATACAGTCTATTGATCCACGATTTGATTTTCTCAAAGCTGAAATATTTATTATGAAGAAATTACAACGTGGAGGAACTATTCGAAATATAAAGTATGCAAGTGAAATTGTTGCAAATTGCTTGAATTTATTTGGAGGCGATAAATTTTCCCACCACTTCAGTAAGCTTACACCTATTAAAAAGGGCCATTTTTTATTTCATGTTTTGAACTCGGAAACAGAAAACAGCACGATATTGAAATCAGAATTTAAAACGAATAATTGCTTTGTTTGTACCATTGGAGTTTATGACATTTACTGCTACGAAGATGAAAAAGGAGTTTTTTCGTGTTGGTTGAAGGAGGAAAAAGGTTTTTGAAGTTAATGATCTATTTTCCTTTAGGTTTCTTTCCTCTTTTCTTATTCATAAGTGGGTAGGATAAACTATTTCTATCCAAAAAATCATAGATTTGATTTTCAATAATTGTTGGATTTTCATCTAAAAGACAATAAACTAAGTATTTACTAAGATTATTAGCTTCCATTTCTTTTTTCCAATATATAGCCCTTTTTACATCATTAGAGACAACATTATTGATTCGGCCATTCAATCCCTGACTTAATTTTCTACCAGTCTTTGTATATCCACCCGCTTTTCCAAAATATACGAGTGTTAATCTTCTTTCATTAAATTCAAATTTTAAGTGAGAGTCCTCTTTATTTAAATCTTCTAAACAAAAAACCATGTAAATTCCAGAATCATTAGGAATATTTATTGACTCATTTTTTAAATGTTTTATTGGTTCTGAGTTAGATTTTGAAAACTCAAAATTTAAATCACTCGAAAGTATGCTATAAATTATTTTTTCCATTTTACTTATTGAAATTCACCTCCCAAATCCATATTGCCCATTTAAAAGGTTGACTGAATTCTTTGCAATAAACTCTATTTGCTATTGGAGTTATGCCTAAGTTTTTAGTCATGTTATAAAATTTATCATCAATTTTTGTTCTAGCGGTTTGTTTTAATTGATTTAAAAAATCATCGTTGAGTAAATATTTATCACTTATTGCTATTGGTGTTGAACCTCTTGTACCTTCTTTTCCATAATTTATCATTTCATCGTCAGTAATACAAATCAAAAAATGATTAAATCCTTCATAATATTCATGGTTCTTCATTAATGACAGCCTATAAATTTCATTTAACAGTTTACCATGTCTTCCTGTTTTATCCTGGTTTTCAGACTTTTCAGTTTTTCTAAAAAATGCAAATTCACATACGATTCCAGTTTTCAAGTATTCAGATGGATGAACAATTAAATCAACTTCTGGCTTATAATCGTGCCTTCCTCGTCCCTGTGTTTCAGATTTCACTTTATTTACAAACTGTGTATCTGGAATTGGTTGCTCTAATAATATTTCGTGAGGTTTTAATTCAAATGATTTCATAAGTGAAGCAAAAAAATCATAACGAATACTATCTTCTCCAAAGCTTGTAAAAGTTTTGAAGTGACGTATTCTGTCAATTAAAAGTGATTCAAAATTATTTAAGAGTTGTTTTTCCATAATTCAAATTTATCAAAATATTTATTCAACTAAAAAACTACCAACGAACCTCCAATTGAATGGTTTTAAATTCATAAAAAATTCAGTCATCATACATCAACTCACCCTCAATTTCAAAAAATACAAATCACCAATCTTGTCCCATTCAAAAGCATAGTCTTGGCTCAATGAAATATCTTGTCCGTATGGTTTATCTGTTTTGTATTTCAAAATAGTTCCCGCTTTATAACTTTTCCCATTTCTAAAATCAAAGTCAGCTGTATCAGAAGAATAATTTTCCTGGTTGTAATAATGATTGTGGTCAGTAGCAAGAATGAAATAGCATAAATCAATTTTTTGTTTTTTGTAAAGCTCAAGATTGGATAAGTCTTTGAAAACATCGTATCGGTTGTTTGGCTCCCTGTGATTTTCTTTTTTGAAAAACTTTAATTCTATCGCTGCTTTTGTTGCATTATTATCGTCTTGGTATTTCAGTAATAAGTCAACCCTGGCTCGGTCAGAATTGCTTTTAATACTTGATTGGTCAAGCGAAATGTAAGTTTCAAATTCAAGATGAAATTTATCTTCCAACTTAAATTCATAAAGTTGCCCCAGTGTTTTTAGAATGTGACCAAACTCCAATTGAAAGGCACTTTCATTGCGCGCATTTAGTCCACCAAAAGCAAGTTTATGAATGAGCAGTCGATAGGCTGTTTCAATGATTTCCTCTGTCAGTTTGATTTGATTTTCTTTTTCCATTTCATTTTTATTTATTGTTGTTTTCATTCGTTCTTATTTTTAGCTTAAAGCCACTTCCCCAAAATGCTCCCAAAGCATCACCATTGCCAAGGTGTCTAATTCACAGTAGCGCAAAAGTGCTTGGGTTAGTTTCGCGCGCTCACCTTCGGTCATGTCCGTGAATTGCAAAAAACCATAAGCTGTGAGGGCGGCACCTCCG
>JBILQY010000301.1:0-3824 GCA_044372955.1 Crocinitomicaceae bacterium
CAAGTACATTTCCCAAAAACGATGAAAATCGTTGAAAAATACCCCGAGATTATTTCATTGTCATTCAATCAATTAGAAGCAAACGGAGAAATTCTACCACATTGCAGCGATACAAATGCAATTTTTCGTTGTCATTTGGGAATGGAAATTCCAGAAACGTTGCCAAATTGTGGATTCCGAGTAAAAGAGGAAATGCGATCCTGGGAAGAAGGAAAATGGCTCATTTTTGTAGATGCGAACAATCATGAGGCATTCAATAAAAGTGAAAATCGACGAATCATCATGGTAATCGATGTTGTTAGAAACGAGTTTAAGTCCAAAAAAATGTTGGTGTGTTCAACCGTTTTAACATCTTTATTTCTTCAAAAGAGAATTCAGCTTTTCCCTTTTATGTTGAAATCGCCCGTTTTTATTCGTAAAGCAGTGAGTTTTTTGTTGATTCCTTTTGCTTTTATTTCCATTCAGATCGTCAATAAATTCAAGATTTATTAAGGAAAATCGTCCAAGGTTTTGCAAGTGTTCGAACTAAATTTCTTCTGGAATGACTTGCATGAAAATAAGAGTGATGTTTGTATTCAACTGCCCATAAAACAATTTTAAACCAAGAAATATACAATCGTTGAAACAAGTTTGGTTGCTTGAATTTGACAGAATCATAACCTAATTTATTTGCTGTTTCAGAACATATATAATGGATATTATTAATTTGATTTTCAGTAAATTGAGTGTTTTTCTTTCCAATTGCTTGAGTATCTATCTCTTTAAAAACTTTGCCACACCTTTCTAAAAATTCGTTTTTATCTTCAGTGCTTTTTAGATTATGTAATAAATTTTCTACCAAAGTTTTATCTTTAACGCTTTTCAATTCCATAGATAATTGCATGAAATTTCGAGCACTTTTCAGGAATTCATCCGGATTATTGACGAAATCTTCATAGCGAATCAGTAGCAAATTTTCAGGATGCTTTTTCACAGATGCTAACAACGATTCATTATATAAACTCCACATCAATGCATGATAATATGGATGGTTTATCGCATCTAACTTGAATTTATTCCGCGACATAATGTTATCCAAGTAATGTCTATAAATGCCGATAAACTTAGAATTAAAATCGAGTTTAAGTAATTGTTCGAAATGAACAGTATAAGGCGGATTTTTGTCTATTATAACTTCTGGTTTTGACGTGCTTAATCCAATTTCTGAATAAAGATTTACTAATTTAATTAAATTTTTAAAATTAATTGGAGATTGTTCTTCAATAGCTTTATTCAATTTTTCTCGGTCGATCTTCCAAAGGGCTAAGTGAACAAATCGTCCAGTTTTAAGTTTGAATATTTGTTTTATGAAAAAAGAAACTTCAGCTGGAGAAAGTACTTTTTCAGGCTCATAAACGTAAAGAAAATCGAGAATAAATAAACTCTCAGGATTAGAAACGACGTGTTGACTTTTACCCAATTCCTTAATTAACAAGGTAGTACCTGAACGACCTAAGCCTAAAATGTAGTTTATTTTTATTTCTTCTAAACGCATCATCACAATTTTACCTTGTATTTTTCTCTCAACCAAATTGGAAGAAAATAAAATACTTTAGCAAATTTAAAAAATAACTTCACCTTCAACGAGATAAATATACTTTTCTGAACTTTCGTATTTTGAATTTCTGGAAGTGAATAGTTTAGTTTTAAAGCTAAATCTTTAGTAATTTGAATAATTGCATCTTGCTCATGTGAACTGAATTTCCCTTCCCAACTTTGAATTCGATTGCTATTTATCGTTTGCTGAAGCGCTTCGAATTTGTTAGTTTTTCGTTCGATTTGAACAGGTGTTAATGATTCATTTTCTTTTAAAGCATTGAATTTTGACTTCGTAAAATCTAACATTTCAGGATTAAATTCCAAGTTTAAATGCCTACAAATAGTTTCCAATGTAAAAATAGGTTGTGAAACCAAATCTTCGTAGCTAACCAATAAGTATCTTTCTTTTTGTGGTGAAGTAAGTAAATTCAAAATTTCATTCGCATAAGCATTCTCTAAATTCAAGTTTTCAAACAATAATTGGATGCCACATACGGTTGCAACTTTCCAAAAGCGATATTAAATCGGTGAATCAAACGAATATCTTGAGCAGAAAAAACTGTTTTGTTTTGAAATGCCTGTGAAAAAAAAATGCTGAAATAATTCTCTGGCGTAGCATGAAGATTGGGATGTGCGCCCAATAATGACATCAGAAGCGAAGTTCCCGAACGACCAATTCCAATTATATAATGCGTTTGAACGCTTTTAAAATCCATCCTATTTTTACAATTTGGCAAATATAATTTTATTTGATGAATTGCTTTAAAACAAAAAAGGTATGTGGCAATAAGTTTAGAATCAGATGGATTTTAATTCAATTCTTATTAGACGGACTTTGATGGAAAAGCATTCTTACCTTAAATGAAATTGAATGATAAAAAATAAAATTTCAAAAACCATAATCAAATCTTTCTTTGGTATAACTTGAAATTTTACCTTTGTTTTACTTATCATTGTATGCAAGAACCAGAAGAAACTGAAACTCCTATTGTTGAAAGTAAAAACAAACGATACAGCAAAAGACTTTGGAAATTTACCAAACGTTTTTTTCTTGTTCTTGGAATCCTAATTGTTATTTACTTATTTTCAGCTTACATTTTATCTCGAATTACTATCGAAGGCAAGGATGAAAAAAATGCTAACATAGAAATTTGGTTGATGAAATCTGGAGTTCACACCGATTTTGTTGTTCCAGTAAAAACAAAAATTAAAGATTGGAGTAAAGAATTTCCAATTGAAAACACCAACGCAAAAGACACCACTACCCCTTTAATTGCAATTGGTTGGGGCGATAAAAATTTCTACATGAACACGCCAACTTGGGCAGATTTAACGTTTAAAACAGCTGTTTCAGCAATGGCGGGACTTGGTTCTTCTTCCATACATGCCACTTATTACTATTACATTCTTTCCGACCGACCCGTAATTTCTTTGAAACTCTCTGAAAATCAGTACCGAAAATTGGTGAAATACATCGAAGGAAGTTTATACCGCAACAAACAAAACGAAGCGATTTTCATTCAACCTCGTTGGAAAGCTGTTATGGGACAAAATGATGCTTACTACGAAGCGCGCAACAATTACAGTATTTTTACAACTTGTAATTCGTGGATTAATAGCGGTTTAAAAGCCGCCGACAAAAAAGCATGTTTATGGACTCCTTTCGCAGGCGGAATTTTTTATCAATATGGCAAATAAACTCCTTTTTATTAGCATACTCTTTTTAGCAATCAAAGGAATGAGTCAAACTGAAATTGATCCAAGTAATAATTCTAATAATCAACGATTTATTGTTTTCGTTAACGGTAATCGAGGTGCAAAAGTCAACAAAATAACAACAGATAATGCGCTTCATCTCAAAGATCCAACGGGCTATTGGTACAATTACGACGACACTATAATTAGTCGTTTTCAACCAGTCGAAGCGATTTATTTTGATGGACATCATCCCGTTTCAACCTCAATGCACCGCACAAATGCTCGTTTTTTAAAAGCGTATTTCTTTTCGCGTTTTTGTTGGTTTTCGAGAAAAAGTCGCTGGGTTTTAAATGCTGAATTCAACGAAGCAGGTTTTCAAATCCGTGTGGAAAATGGAAAAATAGCTGGTCAAAAACTACTGGATTTACTAAGCGAAAGACAACTTTTAGATAAAAAAGTCACTGTTGATTTTGTCAATCACAGCATGGGATACGCTTATACTTTGGGTATACTAGAAGTTATAAAAAGCCATGTTAAATTGGGGAAAT
>JBILQY010000288.1:0-3955 GCA_044372955.1 Crocinitomicaceae bacterium
ATCAGGTGTTTATATGAAATTTATTGAACATTATTTTGTGTATAAAGATTAGCCCTTGAGGGAGGACAAAGGAGGGTGACCAATTTGTTTCTATAGCTAAAATAAAAAAAGGAGGGGTGACTAATCATTATCCCTACCTTATCTCCGCCTTTCCAATAGAAATCAAATCTCCGTAACCAAATCCACTTGAGCCAGAACTTCCTTGTCGGCCGTCGTCGTTGAATTCGATATGGAAAATACTGCCGTAACTTTCGCCTGTGGCTGTGAGTGTTCCTAATTTCGTTTTCGATGGCGCATAAGATTCAACGTATAATACCGCTTTTCCTACCAATGATTTCAGATTTTCAGGTGTGATTTCGTCGCCTTTTAAAAGTGTATTTGCCTTGTATTCTTTCGCTTTTTTAATTCCAATTTCCAAAACGTCTGTTTCCATTGCGTTCTTGGTGTCGTTCCAGAAATCACTGCTGTTGTCGCTCAGTTGGTACTTGCCTTTTTTAGTGTTTTTACCAAAAAGTTCTTTCTTCGTAAAAGTCATAAAGTATTCCGCAGGATCTTTCACCACCACTTTTTCTAAACTTGCTTTCAAGGCAATTTTTGACTTTTCTCCAAGGGGAAATATAAGTGAATCTAAAGCGTCAGCAAGCGAGGTGTAAACTGTAGTTTTGCCCCAAGAATATGGCCAATGAAAACGATTTCCAAGACTGTAAGCAAGTTCTGTTTCTAATTGCGATTGCAAGTTTTCTTCACAAATCACTAAATCCTTTCCAAAGGCTGCTATCCACGCAATTTCTCCTTCATTTGAAATCGGAAAATAGGGATTTAAGTCAAAATTAGAACCGTATTTTCCAAGCGGTGAATGTACAGTCGATGGCGCTTCTCCTCCGTCAAATAAAGTGGAATAATGATTGATTTCTTCCCCTGAAAATGCGTTGTAGAAATACAATTCTGTGTCGTGAATGGCAATCAATCGTTCGTGAGCACCGAATAAAATTCCTTTGCAACTGTCAAATACAGCGAACTCATTTTTCAAGGAAATTTCCGAGCCGATTTCCCAAATTTTTACTTTTCTGTCGTCGGAAAGTGAAGCGGCAAATTTTCCATCAGGTGAGAAAGCAAAAGGCAAAGCGTCACCTAATTGCCACATCCCGATACTGAAAATATTCGTTTTTACAATTCCGAGCAATTCAAAATTCTGATAGAACGCCAAATAGCCGAATTCTCCTAAAACGGCAACTGCAAATAAATTCAACACTGGGTTCGGATGCCAATAAACTTTGTCGATGTCTGCCACTGGGGTGCGCCCAAAAAGTAGGGTAGGAGTGCCATCGTCGCCAACGCTCACTTCCAATAAACTGTCAACATCGTCTTCGCTGGAAGCATTTAAAACATCGCCAATCAAAGCAATCCCCACATTGATACTTTGAAGCAAATTTCCAGAGGAATTGTACACATCGATTTCTTTATCGTGCACATTTAAGAAGTAATCTCCGTCAGGCGACCAAACGGAATTTCCACCTATATTTTTTATGACCGTTTCCAAACTTCGCGTCTGCGGATTTAGCGTGAAAGCGTAATTATTATCGCAACCAAAAAGGAATCCTTTGCTCGACCAAGCTGGATTTTTAAAGTTTGTTAAAGGAGAAATTGCATCGCCGTTGTAGTTGTTGTCACTTCCTTCGATTTCTTCTTGCGTGAAAATTTCCAAATTCGTTTTTTGGCTGAAACCATACGGTTTATTCAACGGCAAAACTCCTTTTTCTAAAGGCGCAACCACGCCAGGCAATTGAATGTCGCGCGCCCAACAAGCAATAAATAAAGCTTTATCCTCCGGATGCCAACACCATTGCGGCGGACGACTCCAACCATCCGTTTCGTAAAAAGTAGCCTGTTCTTCGTAAGCGTCTGCAAAAGGTAAAACACTCGCCACACCATTGGTATTTATCACAAGCCCGAGTTGTTTTCCATCGTTCGACCATTGAATGCAATTTGGGTATTCAGGCCAACCAACGCCGCCGTTTACATTGTCTAAATTATTTACACAACGACCTGTGCGCACGTCCCAAATCATCAATTCGCCACCTTCGTCGTAATTTTCACCCACCCAAGAACCTGTTGCCAAGTAATTTCCGTCTTTGCTCAAACCAAAAGCCACCATATCGGTAATGTGTCCAAAACGATGCGTCAATTTCAGCGCACCTTTGTTTTTCAATTGCTCCGAACAGAAGTGATGTAATTCTGTAATTCCTTTTTCTTGCTCGATTTTTTCCAATAAAGCAATGAGTTTTTCACTGTCGTTTTCAACAGAAAAAGCTTGCCAATTTGTGTTTTTGAAATGATTTAATAATTCTGTTTCAGCTAAATTTTCAGCAGGAATTTCAAAAGTTCCGCTTGCTAGCTTGCTAGATTTTTCAGTCAAACCAACATTTTCTTTTCCAGCACCGAGCCAATCTTTCAAATCGTAATGCATCCAGCTCGTGTTGGAGTTAACAAGGTAAAGCGTATTGTTTGGAGCAAGTGCCGCACATTCGCTTCCCGTTTCACAAAGATTCATTTCGTTGGCGATTGTTCCGTCAGCAAGGTGAACCAATTTCAAGTCGCCATTGCTCATCAAACACACCACAAAATTCCCGCGTCCAAAGATGCTTTTGAATTCAATGTCTTTCTGTTTTTTGTTTTTACGTGGAGCAAATTCCCAAAGCGTTGCGCCCGTTTTTGCATCCAAGCAAATCAAAAGATGTTTATTTGTTTGTACAAAAATATGGGTGCCATCTTCGTGCGATTCCAGTTTTCCGTGACCAATTTTCAACGGTGAAATCCAAACTTGTTGCTGTGTATTCAAATCCCAAAGCGCGGCAAATTTTTCATTGATTCCTGCCAAAAGATGCGGTTCTTTCAAAAACTTAATTCCTTTTATTGGAATGTTTTTCAAGTCTTTAGCAAGTGTAAACTCATTTTTACCGTCCAAATCGTAGGCTTGCAACAACTTTTTGGACTCGTTGCTAAAATAGCTGTGACACGAAGCCATATATTCTGAAGAAATCGCCAAGCCACCATAATAACGTGTCAAAACTGACTTCAATTTTCCTGAAACAGCATTGCCAACTGAAGCGCCGTAACCTCCGCTACACAAGAGATTTTTAGCAGCTTCAGGTTCGTATTCGTTGTAAGAAAATGTGGGTGAATTGTAAGCAAAAAGTTCTTTTTCTGTGGAACCCGTTGCCGCATTTAAGTGTAAAGCCTGCATCGAATTGAACGCTAAAATTCGATTTTCAACTGGCAAAACGTACATTTTATCAATTTTTTCGCTGCCCACGCCTTTGCTTTCTTGCTCCATTTTTTCACCGTTGGAAGTTTGAAACAGCGCAATTCGTTTGCCGTTATTGACATACAAGAAATCTCGATTTTTCGAAAAGCACGCGGTATTCATATTGTCCACGTAGGATTGCAACCACACTTGTTCTTCCGTTTTCAGGTCGTAAACAGACAACATACGTCCCGTGTGCAACATCAACAAATAGTTGGCATCGCTAGAAAGTTCCATTCCCATAATCGTTGAGCCGTAAATATCGCGACACGTTACTTTCGATAAATGCGTCCCAGAATTGGCGTCCCAAATTTCAAAAACGGTATCGGCAGCAGTCAGTAAATTGTAAGTGTCTCCTACAAATTGCATATGTGCGCCATAAGAATCGTGCAGTTTATTGACCGTAAATGTTTGCGTTTGTTGACCTGTTTTAGTGTCAAAAACAACCACTTCGTTCGTTTGCCAATTTCCAAAAGCTACTAATTTTCCATCGGTACTAATTGCAGTTCCGTTGCTGTTGTCGTAAAACGGTGCTTTGATTTCTGAAAGTGTTTCGTAAGTCTTTGCATCGAGAATTTTGTATGCTTCAGGAGTCGCAATTACAATGGATGTAGCAGTAAAAACCACGCTTGGATAATAGCCTTCTGTTTC
>JBILQY010000063.1:0-10274 GCA_044372955.1 Crocinitomicaceae bacterium
AAAATGAATCGGCATTTTTTCGCAAGTAAATACACCATTTGTTTCAAAAACGCGATACAAATCATATTGACGTGCCCCACCGTAATTGCCATCTGAACTCCAATAAAAAAGCTCATTTGTCACGTGATTTGTGTACAGTTTTAAATCAAAATCTTTGAAAAACACAGGTATATCTTGCACCAATTCACCGCTTTCTGCATTAAAAATCGAGAGCTTTTGTTCAGGATACGAATTCGACGCTGCAACTAAGTATTTTGCATCAGGCGTTAAAGTCAGTTTCTGAATGTCGGCACTTGCCAAAAAGCGCGAATCGTGGAAGGAGGAAAGGAGTTGTGGCATAGGGGAAAAGGTTGTTTTGTTTTTGAAAATCAAATATAAATAATTGCCCACACAATCGTAGTAAGGGTTTAAAACTTAATTTGAAAATCAAGTAAAATACAACCTGGATTAAGATTTTTTTTTTTGCCTTTCTTTTGCTTGATCAAAAGAAACAAAAATCAAGGCTCTGAATTTCTTTTTGTTCGCAAATACTTGTTTTATAAATATTTACAACTCGTTGCGAACAATTTTAACTCCTTTCTGAAACTGAAATTTTTTAAAAATGTTCTTACAGAAATTTTAAAAATTAACAGTTTCAGTTCAGTAGATAAAACCTAGAAATTCAAGGCCAAGGAAGTTCGCTTAAGTTAGTTAAATAGATTTTGGTTTCGGAAATAATTTTTTTTAAAAACCATCAATTATTTGAGTCGACGTAAAACTTATAATAACTCAAAAAAAAAGAATTTATCAAATTACAAATCTTATCTATCTGTAACAATTTTAACTTTGTACATTAACTGAAAAAGCAAACGAAAATGAGCAGCAATCTTGATTCAATGAATGAAAAAATTAGAAAAGGATTACTAATTGCTTTTTTGCTTTTGATTCTTTCTTTTTTCTTGCCCTTTATTCATGCAGAAACGTATTTGATGCCTGAGGAAGTAAAAGAAAAAACATACAACATCTATGGTTTTGAACACATTTCAGTATACGGCGCGTTCATTTTTGGAATTTTTGTTGCTGCTTTCGGAATGGGAATTTCAAGAGATAAAACTTTAAATTTTTGGGTTACATTCATTGTTTCTGTCATCTATTGTTTAGCTTATTTTTTTATCTCAGCATTGAGTCTTGTTGATTGGGGAAATGGATATTCAGATTCTTTTTCGATTGGTTTTTTAACAACCTCAATCGGAGTAATTATTTTGGTGTTTTTAAGTATTGAAAACTCAAAAAGAGAACCAATTTCAGTTAATTCTGATGACAAAAAGATTTAAAAATTTCTCACCGAAACTTTCTTCGTGCTGTTTTTTCGTCGTTTAAAATGTGATTTAATTCTGTAATCGGATAGTCTTTCACATAATCCACTTTACTCTTGCTGTGTTCAATGTAGGCTAATAATTGCGTGTAACTTTCTTCGTCAGGTATATTAAACTTAACCCGTTGGCTGTTTCCATTTTTAAATTGAACAAAAACGAGCGCATCACCTGTTTTTTGAAATTCTTGATTGGAATAATATTCAGTTGAATAGAAATCACTGTGAAAGTAAACAAGTTCTTAAACACTGCTTAATTCAATAATTTGCTCCATTTCTTTTTTTAAAACGAAGGCATCATCTTTTAAAATTAGGTCGCCGATTTTAAGCTTCTTTGCTGCTGATAAATCGGATAAATTTTTCCTAATAATCATTGAAACAGGTATGAAGACAATAAAAATTCCAGTGATGATTTCAGGTTTTACGTTCACTGAAGCTAAGAAAAACACGAGTAAAGCTAAAACAACAATTCTCCCAAAAGAAAAAGCAAGCGAATAGTTCGCCTCCACATCCAAATCTTCTGGAATAAGTATGAGCTTTAGTTGTTTCATTTAATAATTAAACTTAATTTATATTTATTAAATATTTATAGTTTTTATTTATAAAACACTTAAAAAATCGCTTTTATAATTTAAATCTAACATGAAATAAACAACACACTAGTGTGTTTCTATAATTAAACAACAAAAACCCTCTTAAATCGCTTTAAAATGCGTTTTTACCTCCCTAAATAGATTAAAAGTATGGAAACATCGCTTGGTGTGATACCAGAAATACGTGAAGCTTGTCCAATTGTAGCTGGTTGAATTTTTGTCAGTTTTTCTACAGCTTCGGAACTTAAACTTTTCAATTGTCTAAAATCTATGTCCTTTGGAATTTTCACTTCCTCTAATCTTGTCAATTTTGCTGCTTGCTCTTCTTCGCGTTCGATATATCCTTCATACTTCAATTGAATTTCTGTTTGCGAAACAATTTCAGAATGTATAGCTTCCATAGACTCTGCTGCTGCTTTCGCTTCAGGTGAAACATTTAAAATATCTTCTAACGAAATATGTGGACGCGTTATAATACTCGTTAACTTAACCTGTTGAGTTATTAAGGATGATTCTTTTTCAGTTAAAACAGGATTGATTTGTTCAGGTGTAATTCCTATTTGTCTAAACTGTTTCTTTAATGTTTCTGTTCCCTGAATCTTTTTATTGACTTTATCTAATTCTTCATCCGTTACAATTCCAATTGAATGACCTAATGGAGTCAAACGAATATCAGCATTATCTTGACGTAATAATATACGATACTCTGCCCTACTCGTAAACATACGATAAGGTTCTTTCGTTCCTTTTGTAATTAAATCATCAATTAAAACACCAATATAAGCTTCGTTACGATTAAGAATAAAAGCCTCTTTTTCATTGTTTTTCAAATGCGCATTAATTCCTGCCATCAAGCCTTGGCAGCCCGCTTCCTCATAACCTGTTGTTCCGTTTATTTGTCCTGCGAAATAAAGATTCTCAATAAGCTTTGTCTCTAAGGTGTGTTTTAATTGCGTTGGCGGAAAATAATCGTATTCTATCGCATAACCAGGACGAAACATTTTAACGTTTTCAAACCCAGGAATAGTTTTCATTGCAGCGTATTGAACTTCTTCGGGCAAGGAAGTACTGAATCCATTTACATAAATCTCAACCGTATTCCATCCTTCTGGTTCAACAAAAATCTGATGACGGTCTCTTTCAGCGAAACGATTTATTTTATCTTCAATACTTGGACAATAACGTGGTCCTGTGCTTTTAATAGAACCATTAAACATCGGTGAACGATCAAAACCAGTGCGTAATAATTCGTGTGTTTGTGGATTGGTGTAAGAAATATGACACGACAATTGTAGCTTTAATGCTTCTGTTTTGCCGTAACTAAACTTTGAAGGGTTTTCATCACCTGCTTGTTCTTCCATTTTAGAATAATCTAAAGAACGGCCATCAACTCGTGGTGGTGTTCCTGTTTTCATTCTTCCTGCTTCAAAGCCAAGTTCAATTAAATCTTCTGTTATTCCTATCGAAGCACGTTCTGCTGCTCTACCTCCACCGAATTGTTTTTCTCCCAAATGAATTAAACCATTTAAAAATGTACCATTTGTTAGGATTACAGCTGAGGCATAAATTGGCATTCCAATACTAGTTTTAACACCAATTACTTTATTTCCTTCGACGATTAAACCTGTACACATGTCTTGCCAGAAATCAACGTTTAGATTTTGTTCTAATAAATAACGCCATTCAGCAGCAAAAAGCATTCGGTCATTTTGAGTTCTTGGTGACCACATTGCTGGACCTTTCGACATATTTAGCATTCTAAATTGTATAGCGCTTTTGTCACTCACAATTCCAGAACCACCACCAAGTGCATCAATTTCTCGAACAATTTGTCCTTTTGCAACACCACCCATTGCTGGATTACAACTCATTTGAGCAATAGTATTCATATTCATTGTCACCAACAACACACTACTACCCATTTTTGCAGCAGCATTTGCAGCCTCACATCCTGCGTGACCTGCACCTACTACTATTACATCGTATTTCTTTAACATATTTCGTGTTTCACGTGAAACAAAATTAGTACATATCTATGAAAGTGTTTCACGTGAAACATATTTCTCTAAATAGAAAGCTTCTTTTGATCGCATTAATTGTTCGTCTTCTGGAGATTTATCTTTGTATCCACATAAATGAAGTACACCGTGAAAAACTACTCGACATAATTCATTATAAGTTGTAACCTTAAAATCATTTGCATTCTCTACAACTCGATCGTAAGAAACAAACAAATCACCAGAAATAAAGTTTGATTCTGTATAATCAAACGTAATTATATCTGTATAGTAATCGTGTTCCAAATGCGTTCTATTCATTTCCAATAAATATTCATCTGTAACAAAGACGACCGTAATGTCACCTTCACTAAAACCTTCTGATTCTATCAAATCAGATAGACTAGAAACAAAAAATTCCGGTTTGAATTCCGGAATTTCTATATCTATAAATTCAAATTCTATCATTTAGAAAAATAAATATTTACACTATTTCCTTCTCCATCAAACTCAACATCATCAGCTAAATTGCGCATTAGGAATATTCCTCTACCACTCTCTTTTAATAAATTCTCAGGAGCTGTGGGATCGGGCAAAGAATTAAAATCAAAACCTATTCCTTCATCTTTAATTCTAAAACAAAACTCTGTTTCTTTATCTCCAACAGCAACATCCACAAAAAGATTCGAATTCTCTTCATTCCCGTGTTGAATCGCATTATTCACAGCTTCTGTTACAGCAATTAAAACATTACCATAAGCATCCTCTTGAACACCTAAATCAGCGCAAACTTTATCAATTAAGTTCTCAACTTCAACCAATGAAGCAAAATCCGATGGTAACTTTACCTGCTCAATTATTGTAAATCCTTCTTTCATAAATAGTTATAACAAAAAAGTAACTAATTCTGATTGAAATATTGATTCGCTTTATCCTTAAAATACTTTCTATAATTCGGATCTATTGAACGCAACAATTCAACTTGTTTCAATTTTTCCTTGTTATACTCTTCAAATATAATTTTGTTACCATTATTTATATCTTTTCCTGATTTTGATTCTCTTTTCTCTTCAAAACCACGTTCAAGTAAGGCTTTCTCACTTTCTAATAATCGAGTAAGAATATCTCTTTGACGATTAATCGTTTCTCTATTAATAGATTTATTGATTAAACTTCTTTCTTGCTCTTCCAATTCTTTAATAAGCGGATTCAATTTATTACCCAAACCCTTTCCTTCTTTGTTCAATTCATTTCGCATCTGTTCAAGCTTCTGACGAATAGCAGTTTGCTCAGCTGCCATTTTTGCGATTTCCTTATTACCTAACCCTAACATACTTTGACCAGAATTTCCAGGTTTTCCTCCAGGCTTATCACCCGGTTTGTCTCCTGGTTTATCTCCCGGTTTGTCACCGCCTGGATTTGGACCTTTCTGCATTTGTTCCAATTGCTTCTTTAGCATTTCTTTCATATCTTGATTAGACATTTGAGAACCCGGTTTAGGACGACCTTTCCCTGGTTTATCACAACTACCACTTCCTTCTTTTTCAGATTGCATTTGTGATTGCATAGATTGTAAAGCTTCATTTAATAACAGCGCCAAATTATTATAGGAAGTCATAACTATTTGCTGATACTTTGCTAATTCTTTCTTTTTATGGTCATCTATTGCTTCGATACTTTTCTTGTGATTAGACTCCAAGGTATTTAATTCCTTATCTACGAATGAGGCTATTTTAGGTTGACGTTTAGCAAGAGCCAATAAACTATCTTTTACGATTTTAGTATCATCAATTATTCGGCGTTGACGTTTACCTAATTTTGTATAAGAAGGATCGTTCAAGTTAACACGAGAAAAACGATTCATATTCTCTTCTTGATCAAAACTAAGTATCATTAAACTTTCAAGAATTGCTCTTAAAGAATCAATGTCTTCTTCATCTTGTTTCTTATTAGATTGCTTTTGATTTTTGTCCAATTCATCAGCCATTTTTTTCATTTCATCAGCTGCTGATTTTTGCTTCTCTCCCGCTTTCTTGTCTTTTCCACCATCCAAACTCTCTTTAGAATCCTTCATATCCTCAGAAATCTTGTTTTCCTGCTCTTTTGTGTCCCCAAGCTCCATTGGATTAGCTAAATCTTTGTTAAGCTCTTTTAAATCATTTAAATCTTTCTTTAAATCATCAAATTTCTTGTTTAATTCTTCCTGCTTTTTACTTCCTTCGTCCTTAGAAATCTTTTTATCTTCAATCTCTTTCTTCAATTCTTCTTGCTCTTTCGCTAAATCTTTTAACTCCTTTTCAATATCATCAACTTTTTCGTTAACCTGAAGACGTTTTAGCATTTCTAAACTTCGATCCAATTGCTTTTTCATATCTTCTGTAGACTGATCCAATTGTTCCATCTTTTCTTTCAATTCTTGCTTATCGTTCTTTTCTAATAATTTTTCTAAATCATCTAATAATTTACGCAATTCATCGTCCATCAAATCTTCCAATAGCTTTTCAATCATTTCTTGTTTTTCTAAAATTTCTTTATCCATTTCAGAAAGCTGATTTTTATCTTGGGTACTTTGGTCCATTTGCTCTTTAATATCTTGCAATTTCTCAACCAAATTCTTTTGTTCCTCTTGCAATTGATTTACTTGATTCATTTTATTCCAATCGGAGGATTTAGAATTCATAGCTTCTTTCTTCAATTTCTCAACTTTCTTTTGAAAATCTTCTGTTTTCTTAAGAACATCGTTCAAATCTTCTTTCGTCTTTTCTTGATCAACTTCACGTTGGTCGTTTAACTCAGCAAGGTTTGGCAATTGATACGTATAAGTTTGACTTCGAGTAGACTTACTTCCGTTTACCCCGTCATTGTCGTAAACAATAAAATAATATTCAATTATATCCTTCAACTTTAAATCTTCTCTGCTAAAATCGACTCCAAAATCAAATTGTGCTTGCGTTGTTGCAAGACTTCTAACTAACAATCTATTCTCACGTTTTTGTCCGTTTTCACTCTTTACTTCGTAAACGAAATAACAAGACTTCAAACCATAATCATCTTCTAATTGTCCTTTGAATAAACGTAAACCTTTAGCAGTACTATCTACATTTTCTGAAACATAAATACTTGGGTAAGAATCATTTATAACAGTAATTGACGTAGAAACAGAATCAATTTTACTAGTAAATCTATTCGTAAGACTGAACTTTAATTTTGAATTCTCCTTGAACTTATCAGAAACTCTAAAACCAAACTGTGAAGCATACCAAACTTTACCTTTCCATTTGATATCCACCTTTTTCGTGTTTTTAGTTATCACGTTCCAGATAATCTCAGTTCCCTCAGGTACAACCAAATCACCTGCATTTTGAATCGTTTCATTTTCTTTATTCAAATAAGCTGGATAATTCAATTGAGCTTCCATTTTTCCAACCACCGACTTACCTGTTACACTAATTTTAAAAGGATCACTTTGATATTCATTTGCAACGAAATAAAAATTAGAAGACGATTTAGGCTTACGAATAAAGGATTTAAAAACATTCTTCGATTTTCGTTCCATTAAAAAACGTCCATTTTCACAAACCATATAAACTTTATCAGGAAGAAAATTTCCTTTCAAGGTTAATTCAATCGGAACATCTTCCCCTTCTTCCACCTTTAAATTTTCACTATTCACATTGAAAGAAAAAGGAGCTTCTATTTTAAACTCTTTATCATAGTTAACCACACGTTCTGCACCTTGAGTCAAAAGTGAAGGAACAAAAATCCCAATTGCCATTAAAACAAGAACCAAAGGAGCAATGTACTTTAAGTACTTTTTGTTATCTGAAATATCAATTGCGGAAGCGAAAGGAATTGTTGTCAACTGAACTGAACGCTGCTGCACACTTGCATTCAATAATTCGATGTTACGTTCATTATTTTGAATTGCATCCTGAAGTTGAAGTGTATTTTTTAGTCGATCTGAGATTTCAGGAAAAAAATTACCAATAATTTCAGAAGCTTGGTAGCGATTGATTCGAGCTCCAAAAGCATACAATTTACTCAATGGAATAAGAATGTATTTAAACAAAATGAGTAAATTTACTCCAACAAAGCTGAAAAATAAGATTGCTCTCGTTAGTGAACCAAATCTTCCCAAATACTCCAAAGACGTTGTGAGTAGGAAGGAAAACAACAAAATTCCAACAAAAAAGAACAAACCTTTAACGATTTCATTCTTGTAAAATTTCCGAATGAAAGAGTCGATTTGATCCAATAAACGTTCGAATGAACTATTCATAGTTTGCTAATTTAGAATATCTTGTGAAAGCTTTATTCCTGTTAGGAAATTTTAACGCTGATATAAAAGTAATTCAAAATTCCCAAACCAACGATTTTTCAACTTTTCTCTAATAAACTATTATAAGTTTTTTAAAAAATTAATTTAAAAGAAATTGGTTGTTGTTATTAAGGCTGTTCATTTGTGTAAAGATAAATTGACCTTTCCTTGCTTTTAAAAATATTAAAAATGAAGTCTTGGTTATTAACAGTGAGAAAGTAGTTTAAGCGCTTTTAAAACAGTAAGTTAAATACTAATTAACAATTTAATCATAATTGATTAATATGGATAAATAAAAGTGAATGTTAATAACGTTTTCGTGTATAAACTGTGTTGAAATCGCCCAAAAAAAGTGACTAACTTTCATTGTCAATTCATTTCTGTTTTGGTTTGGAATAATAAATTTAAAAAGCAAGAATTACTTTCAATAAGTTATAAACGGATATTAACAATTACTCTACAAAAAATATTCAAAACTCATTTTATAAAACGTAGTAAACACAAGGGTTTTAAAAATCAAAAAAACTCATTTTGTTTATAAATAGGGTGAAATGTGGATAGTAATTGCGAGTTGCGAACGACAGAATTGCGAACGTACTTCTCTGACATTTTTGGAAAAGAAGAGGTATTTATTACATTGGGGTAATTAAATTGCGAATTGCAAACTTAGAATTGCGAGCTTTTTCCTCTAATAATTTTGGAAAAGAAATGGTATTTATCTCGATGTAGGTAATTAAATTGCGAATTGCAAACTGCGAATTGCGAACGTACTTCACTAACATTTTTGGAAAAGAAGGGTTATTTATTACATTGGGGTAATTAAATTGCGAATTGCAAACTTAGAATTGCGAACGTACTTCTCTGACATTTTTGGAAAAGAAGGGGTATTTATTACATTGGGGTAATTAAATTGCGAATTGCAAACTTAGAATTGCGAACGTACTTCACTAACATTTTTGGAAAAGAAGAGGTATTTATTACGTTGGGGTAATTAAATTGCGAATTGCAAACTTAGAATTGCGAATGTTTTTCACTGACGATTTAGGAAAAGAAATGGTAATTCTTCCGTTCGTAATTTCTAAGCATAACTTATATCCGTTCGCAATTCGCAATTCTTCCGTTCGCAATTTCTAAGCGTTATGGTTATCCGTTTACAATTCGTAATTCTTCCGTTCGCAATTTCTAAGCGCTATGGTTATCCGTTCGCAATTCGCAATTCTTCCGTTCGCAATTTGCAATTCTTCCGTTCGCAATTTCTAAGCGCTATATCAGTCCGTTTCTCTCTTTTGTTGTTTTTATAATGCTTGTTAATAGCCTAAGTAATTCTTCACAGTCTTTTAAAAGATCTTTAGATGAAGATGAATCCAAATAATCTGTTGCAGCTAAAAGTTTAATCCAATAAATTGATTCATTTGCTTCTTTTCGTGAGATAGAAAGTTTGTGTACAAAATCTTTTGTAGATTGACCATGCTCAGCTTCTGTAATGTTTGCTCCAATTGAAGTTCCTGATCTTAAAAGTTGTTTTGATAAAATAAACTCACGTTTTGAATTAGTTAATTCCTTGTAGGTTTCAATGATTTGAATTGAAAAATTGAAGCTTTTAGTTTGAATAATACTCTCTGTTTTCATTGCTTTTTTTACATTAAGATAGTGAAAAAGACCAGATTTTTGATTCAATAAGTTGGAGTTTTTTGAAAAGAAGTGGTATTTATTGCTCTGGAGGTGATTTAATTGCAAACTTAGAATTGCTAACGTACTTCACTGACGTTTTTGGAAAAGAAGTTGTGTTCATTACTTTGAGGCTAATTTAATTGATAATTGCAAACTTAGAATTGCGAACGTACTTCACTGACGTTTTTGGAAAAGAAATTAATAATTGCGAATTGCGAACGACAGAATTGCGAATGTACTTCACTGACGTTTTTGGAAAAGAAGTTGTGTTCATTACTTTGAGGCTAATTTAATTGATAATTGCAAACTTAGAATTGCGAACGTACTTCACTGACGTTTTTGGA
>JBILQY010000302.1:0-3783 GCA_044372955.1 Crocinitomicaceae bacterium
TTAATCGACGAAGCAGCTTCAAAATTGCGTATGGAAATCAATTCAAAACCCGAAGAATTGGACGAAATCGAACGCAAAATTATGCAGTTGGAAATCGAACGTGCTGCCTTGAAACGCGAAAACGACGACAAAAAATTGGTGAACGTAGAACGTGATTTGGCTAATTTGACTGAGCAACGCAACGCTTTTCAATCGAAATGGCAAGCGGAAAGAGACGTCGTGGACGGCATTCAACGTGCAAAAGAAGAAATCGAAAACCTAAAATTTGAAGCAGAACAAGCGGAGAAATTAGGTGATTACGCAAAAGTGGCTGAAATTCGCTACGGAAAAACGAAAGAAGTCGAGCAAAACTTAGAGAACTTGAAGGAAAAACTTGCTGCGATGCAAGTGAATTCCAAAATGATCAAAGAAGAAGTGGACGCGGAAGAAATTGCAGATGTCGTTTCAAAATGGACAGGAATTCCAGTGAACAAAATGATTGAAAGCGAAGTTTCCAAATTACTAAAACTAGAAGACGAGCTGGGTAAACGAGTAGTTGGACAAGAAGAAGCAATTATGGCTTTGTCGGATGCGGTGAGAAGAAGTCGCGCCGGATTACAAGACGCACGTAAACCAATTGGTTCCTTCATTTTCTTAGGAACAACAGGAGTTGGTAAAACAGAATTAGCGAAAGCACTTGCGGAATATTTGTTCAATGACGAAAACGCAATGACACGCATCGATATGAGTGAATACCAAGAGAAACATTCTGTAAGTCGTTTAGTTGGAGCGCCTCCAGGATACGTTGGCTACGATGAAGGCGGTCAATTAACGGAAGCTGTTCGTAGAAAACCGTATTCAATTGTGTTGTTGGACGAAATCGAAAAAGCGCATCCAGATGTATTCAATATCTTACTGCAAGTCTTGGACGACGGACGTTTGACAGACAATAAAGGACGTGTGGTGAATTTCAAAAATACGATTATCATTATGACTTCGAATATGGGTTCAAGTATTATTCACGAGCGTTTTGAAAATGCCGTGCCCTCTGAATTAGAGAAAGTAACCGAGAAAGCGAAGTTTGAAGTAATGGAATTATTGCGACAAACAATTCGCCCTGAGTTCTTGAACCGTATTGACGAAACGATAATGTTTATGCCGTTGACAAAAGAGAATGTGCGCGAAATCGTTCAGATTCAACTCGAAGGTTTGAAACACTTATTGGCAGAAAAAGAAATGTCATTGTATGTTTCCAAAGATGCGTTTGATCACATTGCAGAAGTGGGTTACGATCCGTTCTTCGGTGCACGACCTGTGAAACGCGTGATTCAAAAACAAGTTTTAAATGAACTTTCAAAAGCGCTGTTAAGTGGCACAATTGATAAAGCTTCCCGCATTGTAATGGATGTGTTTGATGGTAAAATTGTCTTCAGAAAACCGGTATTGGCAGAAGAGGAAGTATAATTTTTTTTCATAAGTTAGGTTGAAAGGCGAGGTTCGAAAGGGCTTCGCTTTTTTGATTATTGACTTTGAGTACCAGAGTTAGCAAACTTCATTTTTGCCACGGATGCACAGATGATAGATGGATTTTTTACCTCTACTACTAAGCCATTTCAATTAAATTTCATCCGTGTATCGTGGCAATTTTTTTCTCACCAAGGATTCACGGATTAAAAAAAAATAATCAAAGTTCCTAAACTAGTAAGTTGAATATAGATTTTTACTAGAGTTGAAAAGATAAAAGCCATTTCAACTAAATTTCATCTGTGCATCCGTGTCAAATTCTTTTCTCACCAAGGATTCACAGATTAAAAACAATTTATCAAAGTTCCTAACAGAAATTTGAATTTAGTTTTTTGCTAGAGTTGAAAAGATAAAAGCCATTTCTTATAGATTTCATCCGTGCATCTGTGGCAATTTTTTTCTCGCCAAGGATGCACGGATTTTGTTAACAGTAGCTCTCGAAGGAAACAATCTTTTAATTCAACTCTTTCAAGAAATCTTCGGCAATCTTATTTCTATCAAAATGTTCAGAAACATAAATTCGAGCGTTTTTACCCATTTCGACTCTTTTTCCTGGATTTTCAGCTAGAAATAAAGCTTGTTTTGCTAAGTCTACCGCATCTTCAGGTTGGAAAAATAAACCAGCATTTCCTTTTTCGATAAAGTGTTTACTTGCTTCACCGTCAACGCCCAGCAATAATGGAACTTCCATAGCCAAAGCTTCAAAAACTTTTGATGGAATCGCACCTTGAAACAAAGGTAAATTTTTCAATGGAACCAAAGCCACATCAATGGATTTCAGAATGGCTGGCATTTCTTTTTTGCTAACAGGTTCTAGAAAGTGAACATTAGTCAAATTCAAGGTCTTTTTTAGTTCCAAAAGCATTTCCTTTTCAGGTCCTGAACCTTGCAGAATGAATTGAATCTTGCTGTTTTCTCGGAGTAAGTTCGCCGCATTTAAAATCACTTCCAAGCCTTGTGCGTGACCAATGATTCCACCGTAGAAAAACAAAATTGCTTCTTCGGAAAATCTATTTTTCTCTCTGAAATTTCCAGCTTGAATTTGCGTCGGATTGTAATACGAAACATTGACGCCATTCGGTAGCCAATACACTCTTTTTTCAGGAAATCGAGCGCGAATATCATCCACAATTCCTTGTGTTTGACCAGTGATTAAATGAGCTTTGGTGTAACATTTCGCTTCTAGATTGTAAGCTAAATTCAACAAGCGTTTATTGGTGACAATCCCCAGTTTTTCAGCGCTTTCTGGCCATAAATCCGAAACGTTAAAAATCAATTTTGCATTTAATTTTTTCGCTAAAGCCATCGCTGAATAACCTAAAAATAAAGGAGGACTTTCGACCAATAAATAATCGAAGTGTTTCATTTTTCTACCTTTCCAGTAACTCGACCAAACGAAGCTGAAATAATTCAACAAGCGCGAAACAATTCCTTTGGATTTTGAAACGTGAATCCAAGAACGGTGAACAGGAATTCCATCAATTTCTTCGTAGCGTTTTTTACCCTTTTCATACCCTTTCATAATTTCTGAAACGGGATAATTTGGCAAGGCAGTCAATACTTCTACATCAATTCCTTTTGCTTTCAATCGCACAGCTAACTCGTGCAAGCGATTTTGAGGCGCTCCAATTTCGGGTGGATAATATTGCGTTAGAATGAGTAGTTTCATTGTTTTTCGTCAAAAAATAACCAAGTGGAAAAAAAAGCAAAAACAGGAGCCGAAGAACCGACATCCAACAAATCATAGCCCAATCCACAGAAAATAAGCGTTAGTAAAAATGGAATTTGACCAAAACGACGATTGGATTGACTGAATTGATACAACTTGAAGATGTAAAATAAATAAATGACAAAGCCAATTATGCCATATTTCAAAAGCGTTCGCAAGTATTGATTGTGTGGCGCCGTTTGTTCGTGTGCATTACACGGCATATCGGAAGCAATGTAAGTTTTCACAAGTTCATCGCGCCAATCGCCTGTTCCGACCCCAATAAATGGATGCTTTAAGAAGATTTTCCAACTCGTTTTCAGTGAGTTAAAACGCAATTCTGTGGACGACATACACGCTAAACTTTCAATTGGAACAGAATCCGTAACGATGGTAGTATCGGCAGTCGTTAGCTTTTCACTTTCAGCGGCAACCACTTGAAAACGACCTTGAAAAACAGGAATGAGCATCAGTAAACTACAGAAAACGCCAGTTAAAAAAACGCTCCATTTACGCTTGTTTTTCCAATTAAGAAGAAATATAATTCCCAAGGCTGCAAAGAAAAACAAAAT
>JBILQY010000303.1:0-3776 GCA_044372955.1 Crocinitomicaceae bacterium
ATGCCCAAAGCCGTGAAATTTTTGACCTTGTTCATGCCAACTTAACTTTCATTTTTCCAAAGAAAAAATTTATCGTTGTAGGAATAGCATCTCCAGCTTATGAAAAATTAAACTATTACAGAAATAGTGATTTCTTGCCAAAACCTATAACAGTTTCACTTGAAAAATATCAAACAGACCGACCTAATTCAGAGAATTTTTGGCTCTATGTGAAAGATGAAATTATTCCTTTCGTTCAGAAAAACTATCGAACAACCCAAACGAATTATTTAATAGGTCATTCGCTAGGAGCTTCATTTGTGTTAGACAAAGCCATTTATTTTCCAAATATGTTTAAAGGTTTTTTGTGTATTTCACCTAATCTTGGTTATGATAACCAACGATTAGCAAATGATTTTACAGCAATTGACTTCAATCGACCTACTGAAAATAAATTTTTGTTTATTAGTCAAAACAATGAACTCGAAACTTTTCCTTTGTATTGGTCAGAAGCATATCAAAAAGTAAGTTCTTTTTTGGATTCAACATCAGATTATAAAAAATATGACGTTAGAAAAATGGTTTTTTCAGATTACGACCATTGGAGTGGATATGGACCTGCTTTGGTTAGTGGGTTAAACTCACTCTTTTATTTTATAGAAAACAACCCATACACGTTAAATTCGGACTCAAAAGAAATCACCATTCAATTAACAGTACCCAATAAAAACGACGAAGTTTATATTGTTGGCAATCAAGAATCTTTGGGTAATTGGAATCCTTCCCGCGTAAAACTCAATAGCATTTCAGATTTCGAAAGAGAGATAACACTTCAAGTGAAATTTCCTTTGGAGTTTAAATTCACAAAAGGAAACTGGAATACAGAAGGATTTACAATTAAGCCCAACAAAACAATTTGGTAAATATTTACTACCTGAGATTGGTATCCGGATAAAGAATAAAATCCCTTTTAATCATTTAATTAACAACGCTTTAATATTTAGAATTAGAAAAAATTTATTCAAATTATGGGTTCATAATCGAAGTGGGGTCTGTAAAACAGAAGTTGTAGAATGTTTCGTTACACCCGAATATTTTTACCCCAAAAAGGAAAGTCAGACCATCCGCCGCAGCCTACTTAAAATCCATTTTCAATCCGTTATGGCTAGCGTCTTTATGATTTAAAAAGTAGGAGTTTTTTTAAGCTCAAAACCTTTATAATCAAAAAACTTGTATTTTTGCACCCTGAAAAATCTAGAAAGAGTTTGTGTTAATTCTTTTTGAATTTTTTCAGTGATTAATTCATGTCAAAACTTCCACAAGAGAATAAATTTCTCGACTTATCCGACTACGGTCGTCCTATTGCACGTTTAATTGCTAAGGCACTAAAAAACACACGCTTCACTCCTATCGACGTTACGATTTCTTTTGTGATTGCTGGTTTACTTGCAATCATTTCTATCTTTTATGAAAACTATTGGTTCGCAGGATTTTTTTTAATACTAAAATCCATCCTAGATGCTGCTGATGGTGAACTTGCTCGGGTAAAAAACACACCTTCTTACACCGGTCGTTTCTTGGATTCGATTTGTGACATTTTGTTGAATTTCATTCTTTTAATGGTTATCACACAAGTCAGCGGAACCTCTTTTTACCTTGGGATTTTGGCTTTCGTTTGTTTGCAATTGCAAGGAACACTTTACAATTATTATTACGCAATTCTTCGTTCACAATCAAACGGCGACACGACGAGCAGGATTTTTGAAAACGAAATTCCAACTGCTTTTCCAGGCGAAAAACAACGCAATGTAACGTTTATGTACCAACTTTATCGCTTACTTTATGGTGGGTTCGACAAACTAATTTACACCCTTGACCCTTTGGTTTCCAATCAAAAAACGAATCCCAATTGGCTGATGACCTTTCTTTCCATTTTTGGTTTAGGATTTCAGTTACTTTTGATTGGTGCACTTTTAATCGCCGGACTAAAAATATACGTTTCCTTGATTCTAATTGGACTGACAGCCTTGTTGCCAATAATTATTTTAGTGAGAAGGTTGAGATTGAATTGAAAAATAAACAATTGAATTAGTTTTCGGATATAATTACTGCTTTTACCTTCTCTTTTTGGTACTCCCACCCTTAAACTTATTCATTTTTGGTCCTTTACCCAATTTATTGTTTGGCGAATGAGTTGTTTTATTTCTTTTCTCGTTTGAATTTGCTGGTTTTGCAACATTGGTGGTGGATTTCGGTTTTTGTTTTACCTGATTTTTAACCGTTTTTCGCTCGTCCTCATTCGATGAATTTTTTAATAAATTATGAATAATCTCCATTTCACTCTCGGATAAATCCCTCCACTCTCCAAGAGGCAAACCTTTTAATTCAATGTTCATAATTCGAACGCGTTCCAACTTCACGACTTCGTATCCAAAAAATTCACACATTCTTCGTATTTGACGATTAAGCCCTTGAATGAGTGTAATTCGAAAAACAGAGGTTGCTTCTTGAACGACTTTGCATTTTTTAGTGTTCACGCCTAAAATCGGAACACCTTTCGACATTGCAGCAATCATTTCGGGAGTGAGTGGTTTATTTACTGTTACTACGTATTCTTTCTCGTGTTGATTTCCAGCACGTAAAATTTTATTAATGATATCACCGTTGTTTGTTAAAAAAATGAGTCCTTGAGAGTCTTTATCGAGCCTTCCAATTGGGAATATTCTTGTAGGATGATTCACGAACTGCACAATATTATCTCGCACACTTTCTTCGGTGGTAGAGGTAACTCCAACAGGTTTATTGAAGGCAATGAATACTATATCTTCTTCTTCGCGTGGCTCTAAATCATGACCATTCACACGAACTTTATCCCCTTCTTTCACTTGATCGCCAATGGTAGCTTTGCGTTTATTGATGAATACCAATCCGCGCTCAATAAATTTATCCGCTTCGCGTCGCGAACACATTCCACTTTCACTTATAAACTTATTTAATCGCATAGTCTGAAAATCCTCTTTTAAAATTCTAAAATTAATCGAAAATAATATAGAATATTTTTTTTTCGATTATACAAGTCCGTTTATATGAACTTTAAATAAAATAAGGAAAGTTTGAAGAAATTAAATTAAATGTAGAAACTCTAATTAAACTTAAAAAAAATCAGACTATTCGTAATGCCCTTTCAAGGAAAAAACAATAATCGTTTTTTCTGTAACTTCATAAATCATTCGATGTTCACGATTTATGCGTCTCGACCAAATACCTGAATAGTTGTATTTTAATGGTTCAGGTTTACCAATACCTGTGAAAGGAGTTTCTTGTATTACAATTAATAAGGATTTAATCTTTTGAAGAATGATTTTGTTGCCTGTTTTTTGAAAAAATAAAACATCTTTTTTAGCTTCATCTGTAAATTCAATTAGGAAACTCATAATCCTAAAAATGAATCCAAATCCTCTATATTAAGTTTAGTTGTTTTTCCTTCTTGAACTTGTTTTATGCTTTGATTAATCTTAGCAACAAACTCAGGATTGTAAGGCTTGTCTTCACTAACTTCAAACTTCACTTTGAGTGCTTTTAACATAGCTTTAAGAGCATTCAAGTGCTCTTTATCATCTGTATGAATTGTGAAAGTTGTCATTTTATTGCGTGTAAACTTAGTTTGAATCTTAACGCAAATTTATCAATTTTGTAGCATATTTAAAAATGCATTTGAAGCATCAAATTTATCTTGGCTTTTTGGCTGTTGAATGATGATTAATTCAGATGAATTGATTGCAATATTATTTTTAGTT
>JBILQY010000431.1:0-2653 GCA_044372955.1 Crocinitomicaceae bacterium
TTTTTACACGTTCTGGATTGGTTTTCACAACTTTCCAAGGCTCTTGCTCTGCTAAATATTTATTCCCTAATCGAGCCAAATTCATCATTTCAGCTTGTGCTTCACGCAATTTATAAGCATACACCAATTTTGAAATGCGTTCTGGAATCGTTTTTAATTCTGCTAAAACTGCTTCGTCTGTTGTTGTAAATTCGTTTGGTGCTGGAACAACTCCTTCGTAATATTTTTGAGTTAGAACCAATGTTCTGTTTACGAAATTGCCATAAATATCAGCTAATTCGCTGTTGACACGTGTTTGAAATTCCTTCCACGTAAATTCTGAATCTTTATTTTCTGGTGCAATTGCTGTCAAAACATATTTCAACTCGTCAATTTTATCAGGATAGGCGGCAATGTATTCATGTAACCAAACTGCCCAATTTCTTGAGGTTGAAAATTTATCACCTTCTAAATTCAAAAATTCGTATGCTGGAACATTGTCTGGAAGTATAAAATCTCCGTGATCTTTTAATAAAATCGGGAAAATTATCGCATGGAAAACAATGTTATCTTTTCCAATAAAATGGACTAATTTTCTATCTTGAGCTTCTGTTTTACACCAGTAATCTTTCCAGTTTTTACCATTGTCTAACGCCCATTGTTTCGTTGCGGAAATGTAACCAATTGGTGCATCCAACCACACATAAAGTACTTTTCCTTCCGCATTTGGTAATGGAACTTTCACTCCCCAATCCAAATCGCGCGTCATGGCACGAGGTCTCAAACCTCCATTTATCCACGACATGCATTGACCAATCACTTGATTTCTCCAAGCTTTTGGGTCGTGTTGTTGTTCGCCGTCTAAAATTCCTTTTTCAATCCACTCTTTCAACCAGGTTTCGTGTTGATCCATTGGTAAATACCAGTGAGAAGTGGTTCTTAAAACTGGAGATTTTCCACTTAAAGTTGAGATAGGATTGATTAAATCGGTTGGACTTAAATCACTTCCACATTTTTCACATTGGTCACCATAAGCTGATGGATTGGAGCATTTTGGACATTGACCAGTAATGTATCGATCTGCTAAGAATTGCTGAAATTCTTCGTCGTAATATTGTTCGGATGTTTCTTCAATGAATTTACCGCTATCGTATAATTTTTTGAAAAATTCAGCTGAGGTTTCGTGATGAATTGGTGCTGAGGTACGGTGAAAAATATCAAAATCGATATTGAAATCTTTGAACGCATCGCGAATTAAAACGTGGTATTTGTCAACAATTTCTTGCGGAGTAATACCTTCTTTTTTCGCACGCAAAGTAATCGCAGCACCGTGTTCATCGCTTCCACAAATAAAGGCAACATCGTGATTGTTCATTTTTAGAAATCGTACAAATATATCTGCAGGTAAATAAACTCCTGCTACGTGTCCTAAATGTAATGGGCCATTTGCGTAAGGCAAGGCTGCTGTAACTGTGTATGCTGCTTTTTTCATCGTTTTGCAAAGATAACAATTCAGTAAAACAAAAAGGGCCGACCTAAGCCGACCCTTTGAAATAGATTTAAAAAATCTTATTTTTTAGTCACTTTGAATTGAGAAGTTTTACCGTTCTCTAAAGCAACATTAAATACATAAATACCAGCGTTCAAAGAAGCTATATTAACATTTGCTTTTCCACCGTTTAATGAAACTGCATTTGAAATAACAACTTTACCTGCGATATCAGTAACTGTTAAGTTAGCAACACCTTCACCGTCGATAGAGATAGTCACTGCATCAGTTGCAGGGTTAGGGAATGCATTTCCTTCAACAGAAGCATTTTCACCCAAACCGATTGTTGCAACATCAATTAATTTCACTCCAAGTGAATTTGGAATGTCTGCACCAAATCCTGACAAGAAGTATTGTCCGTCACTTTCTCCTGGACTCATTGGTTGTAAATAGTAATCTAAATTCCATGTGTAGTTTGTTGAACCTTCATGCCCTAAGAATACTTCAACATTTGTAGTTTGAGCACAAGCTAAATATCTTTGGTTGTTTTCTAAAGCAACTGCATTTGTGAATTGGCCATAAACTGTTTCGCTTTGTAAATCAGATGGGTAGTAATAGAATCCTGAAGCTACTTCGGTTAAAGTATTGAAACCTAAACCTGCGTCATTTACATCAACAAAAGCATCTTCCCATTTGTATAAGTATAGAGCGATTTCCTCACCTGCCAATGATGCTGTATTATTAGAGGCAGCAAAATAAACACCAGCAGCACCAACTCTAGATGCATTGGCATCATTAATAACAGTACAAATTGAGAATGTATTGTTATTGTCAGAAGGTCTGTAGAACAAAGTTGGTTTAGGTAAGTTAGTTGTAGCATCTAGCTGAGCGTATCCATAGATATCTTCGTTAATTGTGAATGCTGTTGAGATTGAGTTATCACCAGTGTATTCATCAGTAACACCATCTAAAGCTACTGTATAAGTCAAAGTATATCTTCCAGCTGGATAAGAAGCTAGAGAAAAAGCAGGGAAATTTGAAGCTTGTGTTGGATCAACATCTACGCTATCTGTTGTTGCAATACTTAAGCCTGTTACTGTATTGTCATAAACAGTACTTCCTGTTGGACCAACAATCTTAGCATTGATACTTACGTTAGCTTGTGCGTTACTACCTGGGTTGTAA
>JBILQY010000305.1:0-3762 GCA_044372955.1 Crocinitomicaceae bacterium
ACACTTCAATTCGCCTACGAAAAACAAACTGCCTACTTTTTTGGTCCAACTAAAATCGTAAACGACAGTGTCACTATACTTTGTAATAAAGGCTGGTACAACGTTCAAAAAGAGGAAGGTACACTTTATAAAAAAGCAGAAATTATTCAGAAAAATACAATAATGAAAGGCGATACTTTGTACTATCATGGAAAAATTCAAGAATACGAAGGTCGAGGAAATGTGTTTTACAAAGATTTCGAGCAAAATATGATTTTCGTTGGAGACAAAGCCTATTCCAGCGAGGCAAAAAAAACGACCTACCTGACAGGTCATGCTTTGGCTTTAAAAGTAAAAGATAAAGACACGATTTACATTCATGCGGATAGTTTGATTTTGAAAAAAGACAGTTTGAATGCAACGGACAAAATCAATGGTTACGACCACGTGCGCATCTTTCAAAAAAGCATTCAAGCTGCTTGTGACAGCGCTATTTACGACCCAAAAATTGACAAACTTTTCTTGCGTTCTCAACCAATGGTTTGGGCTCAAAATGCTGAATTGAAAGGAACTTTAATGGAGATTACCCTCAAAGATTCGTTGGTGGAACGTATTGACATAACTGGTAATGCATCTGCTTTAATGGAATTAGATTCAGGAAAATATTACAATCAAATTACTGGAAGAGAAATGATTGCATTTTTTAAAAATAATGAATTAATTCGTTCAGATGTTAAAGGAAACGCTTGGACGATTTTCTACCCTGAGGATGAAGAAAAAACAGATTCATTGGTTACTAAAAAACGAATGGGAATGAATCGCTTATTTGCATCAGACCTAAGAATTTACTTGGATAGTGGCGAAGTCAGTGGGATAACCTATTTTGATAAACCAGATGGGATTTTTTACCCCATGGATCAAATTCGAACGGATGAACAATTTATTAAAGGTTTTCAATGGAATCCTTTGTTACGTCCTCGAGATCCTATAGAGATGATGAAGAGATAAATTGATTACTCACTAAATCTAAAAAATCAATTCTTAACCGAACGAAGAATTTGAAGAATAAAGTTTAAATTAGTCCTTTAAAACTCAACAAGTGGAAAATCTAAATGAAAAGCAATTAGCAACACTACTTTCTGATCAAAAAAACTTTTTTGCAAGCCATGCAACGAAGAATGTTGATTTCAGAATTTCGCAATTGAAAAAGTTAAAATCAACGATTAAAAAATACGAAGCTGAAATTACTAAAGCGCTTCATTCTGATTTAAGAAAATCGGAGCAAGAAGCCTATTTAACAGAGATAAGTATTGTAAATCAAGAGATTGACTTTCATCTTTCTAATATTCGTGAGTGGACACAATTAAAAAAAGTACATACTCCAATTCATTTACTGCCTTCAAAAAGTAGAATTCAATATGAACCGTTAGGAATAGCATTAATTATTGCTCCTTGGAATTATCCATTTCAATTGTTGTTTAATCCACTTGTAGGTTCGATTACTGCGGGTTGTACTGCTATATTAAAACCTTCACCTTACACACCAGAAATTGCTAAAGTGATGGATAAAATGATTAAAGAAACTTTTGATCAAAAATATGTAGCAATTGTACATGGTGGTAAAGAGGAAAATGAATTGTTGCTTAAAAATCGTTTCGATATTATCTTTTTTACAGGAAGTCCATCACTTGGAAAGCTTGTAATGCGTGCTGCTGCTGAGTATTTAACGCCAGTAATTCTAGAATTGGGAGGGAAAAGTCCGTGTATTGTTGATGAATCAGCTAATTTGGCGATTGCAGCAAAGAGAATTGCTTGGTCTAAAACTATTAATGCCGGTCAAACTTGTATTGCACCCGATTATTTATTAGTTCACGAAAACGTTAAAGAAGAATTATTGAATAAAATCGAAGCTGAATATGTAAAAATGTTTGGTCAAGATAGTCAAAAAAGTGAATTTTATCCACGAATAGTAAATCAAAAAGCTATAGACCGATTGAAGAAATTAATGCAAAATGGAACTATTCGATTTGGTGGTAAAATTGATGAAAGTGATCGATTTATCGCTCCTACAATAATTGACGATGTGACGCCTGATTTTCCAATAATGCAAGAAGAGATTTTTGGTCCAATTTTACCCGTACTAACTTTTAAAACCATTGAAGAAAGTATTGATTTTGTCAATAAAAATGAAAAACCACTTGCTTTGTATATTTATTCTAATTCTAAAATTGCATCTGAAGTCTTGTTGAAAACTAGTTCTGGCGGTGCCTGCATTAATGATGGATTGATGCATATCGCCAATCATCATTTACCTTTTGGAGGCGTCGGTAATAGTGGAATGGGTGGATATCACGGACACAAAAGCTTCCTAGCATTTAGCAATGAAAAAGCGTTTGTATCTTCTTCAACTTTAATTGATTTACCATTCAAATATGTTCCTTACAAATTTTTTAATTTGATAAAGAAAATTATTTAAAACCCTTTTACAATAATTATGAGTCGACCAGAAAAAATAGATTTATTCGACTTAACCGATGCAGTTTTAGAACAGTTAAATGTAAGTGGAAAATTCAAATTGACCCATTATGATTTCAACCTTAAATTTAGTCGTGACTTGAGTTATCCTTCCGATAAGCTTAATATTCATTTAATTTTATTTGGTCAAGAAACAGCAGTTACTTATTACTCAACAAATTACAACACGATACCTAAAATTGTCAATTTGCTTTTTGTCCACCTGCTCGATGATGGAGGGTTTGAGTCTATTGAACATGCTATTTGCTCCACCAAAAGGAATCATTTAGAAAAATTACTTTCTAAAACAATTGAGGAAATAAACGCACTTTTAAATGCTAATGAACTTTTTAACTGTTCCATTTTTATTGATGAACAATTTCCTTATGGAAAAGTAGACGAAAAAGGCTTGCCTATTCATGAGCTGAATATTTATTCTGAAGCCAACAATCTAGACCTTAAAATCGATTTAAATAATCAGTATTTTGGGGTAACTAAAAAGCAACACGTATTAGAAATCATGAACTCCAGAATTAATAGTCTTTGATAGAAAATAATTGAATCGAATTAGTTTCGATTTACAATTTCTTCAATTCCACTTGAATAAAGTTTGCTAATTCACCGAGATAATCTTCAGAAAAGTCGAATTTAACATTAGCTGTTGCATAGATCTCAGGAATGGTCTTCGTATATCCTAGCCTCAAAGCTGCTTTATAGTCATTTACAGCTTTGTCGAAATTATCAATACTATTTTTCCAAACCCCTAAAGCTCCAAGCTGAGCAATTCCATATTCTATGTAGTAAAAAGGAACTTCAAATAAATGCAATTGACGTTGCCAAGAAGTAGCGATTTGATCCTCGAAGCCCGACCAATCCGTTAATCCTGTACCAAAGTCCTTGGAAAGTTGCTGCCAAAACGCATGACGCTCAGTTACAGTATGGTTTACATTTGTATAAATCCAATGTTGAAAAGCATCAATTTGTGCAATCCAAGGTAAGATTTTCAAAATACCTTCTAACTGTTCGCGTTTTGCACGTTTTAAGTCGTCCTCGTTTGAATAAAATGTGTCCCAATAATTCATCGTCAACAACTCCATTGACATCGAAGCCAGCTCAGCTACTTCAGATGGAAGATTTTTAAATCCTGTCAATTTTAAATCGCGACTTAAAAAGGAATGAACTGCGTGACCTCCCTCATGAACCATTGTAACCAAGTCACGTTGAGCTCCAACTGCATTCATAAAAATAAAAGGTACACCGATTTCGTAT
>JBILQY010000306.1:0-3742 GCA_044372955.1 Crocinitomicaceae bacterium
ACGTAAATAGTATAGGTTCTTCCCTCGACTTCTTCGTGATAGTTGCAATTGCACTTTTTGTTATCGGTGCATTTGGTGTTTTGACACGCAAAAACATGATTGTTTTATTAATGTGTATTGAATTAATGTTGAATTCAGTGAATTTGCTTCTTGTTACTTTTTCAAAATATCATGGAGCTGCAGATCCACAAGTTTTTGTTTTCTTCATTGTTGTAGTTGCCGCAGCAGAAGCAACAGTTGGTTTATCCATTTTAATTATGGCTTATCGCAACAGAAAATCAATTGATATTGAATTATTTAACAAATTAAAAGACTAAGTAAATGGCTCAAAATATACTTTTATTAACGCTCATTTCCTTGCCCTTAGTTGGTTTTGCTGTTACGGGAATTTTTGGAAAAAAACTTCCAAAAAGATTCACTGTTACAATTGCGACTTTAGCTGTTTTTAGTGCATTTGTTTGTGGATTACTACTGTTCAACATGAATGATAAAACGGTAATTGTTCACTTATTTAACGTTGTTAATTTCGAAGATTTTAGATTAAGTGCAAATTTCCAGATTGACTCATTATCCATTTGGATGACCTTAATCATAACAGGAATCGGGACGCTAATTCATATATTTTCAATCGGTTACATGAGTCACGATGAGGGAATATTTAAGTTCTTTGCTTATTTGAATTTGTTTATTTTTTCAATGTTACTTTTGGTGCTTGGAAGTAATTACTTTATTCTCTTTTTCGGTTGGGAAGGTGTTGGTATTTGTTCTTACTTACTTATTGGATTCCACTTCAGTGACGAAGAAAAAGGAATGGAAAACAGTATAGCAGCACGTAAAGCATTTATAATGAACCGTATTGGTGATATTGGTTTGCTATTCGCATTATTTATGTTACTAAGCACTTTTGGTACACTTGAATTTACACTCGTTGCAGACAAAATCGAAGAATTAAAACTTGCTGGAGTCACTTTGCCTTATTTTGCAATTAGCTGTATTACTTTGTGTCTGTTCATAGCAGCGACTGGAAAAAGTGCACAAATACCTTTATTTACTTGGCTTCCAGATGCGATGGCGGGACCAACTCCTGTTTCGGCATTAATTCACGCTGCAACGATGGTAACGGCAGGTATTTACCTAATTGTTCGCTCAAATTTCTTGTTTGAATTAGCGCCTTTTACCAAAGATATTATTCTTTATGTTGGACTTGCAACTTCTTTAATTGCTGCGTTTATAGCCATGCGCCAAAGTGACATCAAAAAAGTTCTTGCTTACTCCACTGTTTCACAATTAGGTTTAATGTTTGTAGCGCTTGGAATGGGCGCTTATACAGTTGCTTTATTTCATGTAACGACACATGCATTTTTCAAAGCGCTATTGTTCCTTGGTTCGGGAAGTGTAATTCATGCGATGTCTGAAGAACAAGATATTCGAAAAATGGGTGGTTTAGCAAAGAAAATTCCAATTACACACCTCACTTTTTTAATTGGAACATTAGCTATTTCAGGATTTCCATTTCTCTCAGGATTTTATTCTAAAGACGAAATTCTTGCCCATGCATTGATGAAAAGCCCCTTTCTTTATGGCGTATTGATGATTGCAGTCACATTAACAGCAATTTACATGTTCCGTTTATATTTCTTAGTTTTTCATGGGAAATTTAGAGGTGGAAACGAATTAGAATCGCATGTACATGAAAGCGGACCTGCAATGACTTTCCCATTAATAGTACTAGCAATTCTGTCGATTTTTGGTGGTATTTTAAACCTTCCCGGTGTAATTTTTCATTCTTCTGCACATTGGTTTAATCATTATTTGGAAAGCACTACGGCAGGATTAGCAGCAATAGAAATGCATCATTTAGAAAGTTCAAAGGCTATAATCTTAATGTCGGTAGCAAGTGTTCTCGCTATTGGAATTATGCTTTGGGCTTACTTCAATTATGCTAAAAAAGGAAATTTAGCGAAAGAAGATTCCGAATTAAAAGGTTGGGAATTAGCTTCCAATAAAAAACTTTACATCGATGAATTGTACGATTTTCTATTTGTTAAGCCACTAGAAGTTATTTCGAAATTCATCTATACTTACTTTGACATCCTGGTATTGAAAAATAGTGTTTACGCAGTTGCTGGATTAATTGCAAGAACAGGAAACCTAACACGAAAATGGCAATCCGGTTTGCTTTCGAGTTACTTGTTTTGGATGTTAGTTAGTATAGTTGGTTTGATTGGATATTACGTAATAAAAATACAATTTTGGAATTAATAATTTTACCCCTCGTTTTTGCTTTTCTTTCCTTCATAGTTCCTTCCAAAGGGATTAGAGTTGTAGGGATTTTAGCTTCATTATCGCTTTTGGCAGTTACTATTGGGCATTTGTTGCATTTCAATGTTGCGAATTATGTCTCACTTTTAAGCTTTGACAAAACCTTTCCTCTTGGATTAACCTTCAAAATGGGCTATGACGGTTTGAGCTTTGTGCTTGTTTTGCTTGTGAATTCAATTGTTCCCCTAATCCTACTTTCTAACTTTAATAAAGAATTGGCAAAAAACAAAACCTTCACAGCCTTAGTTTTTTTCATGCAAATGGGACTTTTAGGTGTGTTTTTAGCCCAAGATGGATTGTTGTTTTATATTTTCTGGGAAATCACATTGATTCCAATTTTCCTGATATTGTATTGGTTTGGAGAACAGAATAACAATGCTGTTTTAATGAAATTTTTCATTTACACGTTATTGGGTTCTCTTGCAATGCTCCTTTCTATTATTGTTTTGGGACTAATCGCAGAATCATTTGATTACACAACGCTTGCTTTAGTTGGTGCGATGCTTCCTGCAAAAACGGCTTGTTGGATTTCTTGTGGTTTCTTACTCGCTTTTGCAATCAAGATTCCTTTATTTCCTTTTCATACTTGGCAACCTTCAACTTATTCAACTGCACCAATGGCGGGAACAATGCTACTTTCTGCTTTAATGTTAAAAATGGCCTTGTACGGAATGATAAAATGGATGATTCCGCTTGGTTTCACAGGAATTGATTATTTGAAATGGCCTGTTATCGTTTTAGGTTTAATTGGAGTAGTTTATGGGGCTGTAATTGCAATTAAACAAAATGACATTAAAACACTTTTTGCCTATGCATCCATAAGTCACGTTGGTTTAATCGCTGCAGGAATCATGGTTTATTCAACAACCGCTGTTGAAGTTGCAATTATTCAAATGATCAATCACAGTATTGTTTCTGTTGGTTTATTTCTGGCAGCTGACATAATTGAAAGTCGAACCAAAACACGTGATTTATCCGTACTAGGTGGAATAGCGAAACTTGCTCCGAATTTTGGATTTTGGTTTGCAGCAATAACATTTGTTGCGATTTCTGTTCCATTTACTGCCGGGTTTTTTGGAGAATTTTTACTAATCAAAGAATTATTTGAAGCGCATTGGTTGGCAGGATTTTCAGCAGCAACCACCTTGGTTTTTGGAGCAGTTTATGGACTGAGAGCATTCCAACTTGCTATGTTTGGAGCGCCTAAATTAGTTGAATTTGAAGATTTAAAATGGAATGAAATACTGGTGTTTCTGGTGTTGGTAAGTACCGCCATTTTTATAGGATTGTTCCCGCAATTCATTATTGACTTTGTAAAACCAAGTATTGCAGTGATTCAGGAAATTACTTCAAACAACCTAAATAATATCAAATAGAATGGACGCGCTGATTGTTATATTTATTACCGCTTTGATTGGTT
>JBILQY010000308.1:0-3727 GCA_044372955.1 Crocinitomicaceae bacterium
AGCTCATTTGGTGGAATCGGCTTACAATTACCCAGTTTCTTTCAACGGAAAAATGCGTTTTGTTTTGAATTTATCCTTGGATTTAAGCATTGAACAAATTCAAGAGCAAGTGATGGCGAATCCTGACACAATCAAATGGTTGGAAGGTAAAACTCCGAAAAAGTTCATCATCGTTCCGGGAAAGATTATTAATATGGTATTGTAAACGAGTATTTTGTGAATTGAAAATAATTCACTAACTTTAATTAAATGAATGTCAAAAATGAACTACAAAATATCGTTTCAGGAGATGCAACAGTTAAGTTTGGAGAAAATATCCAAACAATCATCAACTACCTTAGAAGAGAAAAGAAAGCAATTTCAGGAATTGAAAAAGCAAAGTTCTTCAAAGAACAAGAAACAAAGTTCTTAGTTCAATATGTAAACAATAATTCCTTTTGGTTTAACAGTTTAGATGAATCAAAATATATCGGCGAAGGAGCAGAACAGAAAGTCTTTGAATTTGATGATACATTATTTGTAATTAAACTTAATGATTCAATTTTTTACGAATCATGGGAAGATTATCTTGTTAGCTTATTGCTTCACAACTTCTTTTTTCCTCAACTAGCTTATGAACTTATCGGTTTTTCGATGTATGAGAATCGGTTTTCTTCTGTTGTTAAACAGCGTTATATAAAGTCAAATGAATCAACAAATCTTATTCATGTTAAAGATTTTTTAGAGTCAAATGGATTTGTTAACAAGAAAAATAACGATTATTTTCATCCTTATTTGGGAATAATTTTGGAAGATCTTCACGATGAAAATGTCCTTTCAATTGATGGGACACTACAATTTATCGATACAATTTTTTATTTAACTCCTGATTTCTATTTACTTTAAACATCAAATTTTTCGCTTTTAAATTTTAATAACAAAATGAAAAAGTTCTTTATTTTTTTTTTATTCAAAAATATACTTCGAAATTTGATAAAAAGTTCATCAAATCATTTTGATGAGACATATTTAAAATTCAATTTTACAACCTTTAGCTTTTTCGCTGTTTTACTTTTTTCTTGCGTTTTGCATAATTCCTTTGCGCAAAAAACGATAACACGGCAAAATTTAGCTTGGTTTGCCTATACATTAAATGTGGAGTTGGCAAAAAAATGGAGTTGGCAAACAGAACTTCAAGAGCGTTTTTATTTGAATCCGTTTGCACAGCATCAGTTTGTTACGAGAACCCATTTGCATCGAACACTTGGTGAATCTAATTGGGAAGCTTCTGCTGGGATGTGTCTTTTCCTGCAATCACCTAATGATCCATTGGCAACGAATAAGTTGATTGTTCCTGAATTGCGACCTCATATTGAAATGATGTACCGTCAAAATTTTAAAAAATGGGGTTTAGAACATCGTTATCGAGCGGAAGCACGCTATTTCCATCAGTTAAATTCCTCTAAAACAGAATTAGCTGAAGGTTATGAATTTGGTAATTTTAGATTCCGCTACCGATTACAAGCAACGATAAAGCTCGTTTCCTTTGAAAAAAGAGGAGAATTAAGGTTGAAAATCGCGGATGAAATTCATTTTAACGCAGGTAGTAAAATTGTAACCAATGTTTTTGACCAGAATCGTATTTATTGCGATTTAGTTTATGCACCAACGCCTTCCTTACAATTCGAAATAGGATACCTTAATTGGTTTCAACAAACAGCGTCTGGTAATTTTTTTAACAGAAACATTGTTCGCTTCAGCATGGTTCAACGTATAAAACGCAATGATAAAAAATAGTTTACAACTTCAAATGTGTTGCTTGAATCGTAAATTTTAGTTCCTCATCGACTTGAACTTCATTTGCAAATTCCAACCAATTACTGCACGCAAACGCAACTTCTTCAATAATTAACTTGGCATTTTTTATATTCATTGATTTCCCTATTTGTAGTAAATCTTCGCGTGTAAAATTTTTCCGTTTTCCATTGATACTCAGCGCGTGTTGGCTTACCCAATCACTTCCTGGTCGGTAAGCGTGACAAACATCATAAGCAGGTGATAAACGCCATTGCCCAGATTTATCCATTAAAAAAGCAAAGTTTTTAGTATGGTCGTCGCAATTTCTTGCCAAGACATTAAAAACCATTCTACGATACAATTCTTGCGCTTCTGGATAAGTTAAACCTAATTCACGCATTGTTTCAAACAATTCTTCATAGCTGTAAAGTGTAACTTCATTAAAGTCATAGTGACGCATCGCACAAAATGTTTGAACGTGTAGTTTTTCATTGTCACTTGTTCTATCGAATCGTTTTGTCATAAAATGTGCGCGATTATTTTCTAGTAGCAAGCGCGATTCCATCATTTCAATTCCTGCTGCTTTTGCCATATTATAATAGGCCATTTCAACTCTTCCGTATCCTTTTGATGAGCCAAATTGAGAATCGGTTACGCCATCAAATTTTATTAGCCAATGACTAAAACCATTTGGTGATTTGGCTTTTCCACTGCGTACTTCGCCTGTTTTTTCATTGTAAGCAATTAGGGCCTTTGCGCGTGCGCCCCCAACCGAAGAACCAATTTTCAGGATATCGTAAAGTGCTTTTTCTTCCGATTCACTGATATTGGTTGAGAAGTCAGTTCTTCCAGAAAGGATTTGTTCAGCGATATTTACTAAGCCATCGATTTCAATTTTAGTGGAAACTGCACTTGGTTTTGGATTGACAGGTTCAAATTCAAGTGCACCCATTCCTCGTTCTCCAATAAAACAAAGCGTTTCAACGGGGTTTAAACTATTTACAGGTCTTCCTTGACGACTCAACCAATTATTTATCAAGGTGTTTCCGTATCTATCGGGTAAGATGTCTGCTAATAATCCTGGCAATCCCTTGAAGGTACTTGAGTTTTGGGTTTCTTTAAAAGTGAAGATTCTTTTTCCTTGAGACAAAGGCATCATAATAGGGGAAATGTCCCAGTTAGAATTCAAGAAATCTTTTTCAAATTCAAAAGCAGAACTACCCGTTTCGCTATTCCATGAAATAGCACCAACTCGCTTACCCCAAAGGTTTACAAATGCATTATTAATCATCACCAATCCGTTTTTTTCTTGGTTAAGGGTGTATTTTTGTTGCGAGCTCGGGACTTTGTTTGGTATTTAACTTCCATTTCAGCAAGCATCATCGGACTAATAGGTTTTATATATTCGAAAACATCCAAAATTTGCAATTTATCTAATAGTCTCAACACTTGAATTAAGGTTATAAGTTGGCAACGATGACCAAGTTCTAATTCAGAAAGTGTGGTACGATTGATGCCTGCTTTAGCTGCAAGTTGCTGCTGGGTGATGTTTTGGGCTAATCGTTCTTGTTTGACGAAGTTGCCTATTTTTGTAATGATGGCATCATCACTTAATTTTGCCATATTAATGTAGGGTATAGCCGTCATAATATTTGTTTTACCTTCTTAATGTTGTTTTTACCCAACAAATATACAATTTTTCTGTTGAAAATATTATATTGTTGATTTTTTCCATCATTATATTCAAATTTAGTTATTAATGACGGTTTAAAACATCATTAATAGCTTTTTTTTGTTCCATTTGATAATTCATTATTTATTTTAATGTGTATCCGCAATCGTACCATTAAAATACTTTAATATTGAAAATCAATAATTTAATCGAAGTAAGATCTATTTAAAGAATAGCAGCGAATCATTATTGGCCTTGAATTTCTAGGTTTTAGCTACT